>JBGSHH010000768.1:0-5185 GCA_041752355.1 Pirellulaceae bacterium
TAAACGACGGTTTGCGCTTTCGGCAATCCTGGCAACAATCCCTTTCTTCGCGGTTGGCCGTCAATTCTGGGCAGGTAGAAACCATGCGCATTCAAATGCTCGGCAAACGTTGGCGACTGCGTCACGCACCCAACCTGGCTGCGCGCGGGGATTGTGATCCCCCGTCGCAACCTCGCAAGGAGATTCGCATTCTCTCCACGCTGCGCGGCGAAGAGCAACTGGAAGTCATCTTGCACGAACTAGTGCATGTGGCCGGTTGGCACATCGACGAATCGTTCGTGGAGCAGTTCGCGGTGGATGCGGCACGCACGCTGTGGCGCTTGGGCTATCGACGCTCGACCAAGGATCAGGCTACATGTCGACGTTCGCCATCGCGCTAGACTATGCGCGGGCTGGACTCTGCGTGTTGCCGGCCGATGGCCAGGCTAAGCGTCCCGCCGTGGCTAGTTGGAAAGAATATCAGCGGCGGCTGCCGACGGAAACGGAGTTGCGCACTTGGTTCGCCACCGATCGCCCGTTGTGTCTATTAACCGGCGTAGCATCGGGCCACCTGGAGATGATCGATTTCGATGGTGCCGGTGAAAAGTTCACCTGGTGGCAGCAACTCGTCCAACTGCAGGCACCCGACCTCGCGGCGCGACTGGTACTCGAGCGTTCACCCTCAGGCGGCTGGCATGTCCTCTATCGTTGCCAATCGCCAGTCTGTGGTAACATCCGTTTAGCGCAACGCTCGATCTTCGTGGCCAATGACGCAACAGTAGAACTATATGGCAAACACTATAAGCCGCGCCGCTCCGGCGAGCGCTGGGAGGTTGTGCTCACACTGATCGAGACGCGGGGCGAAGGAGGTATCTTTCTCTGTGCGCCATCGCCCGGCTACGCTTGGGTGCAAGGCGATGTGAGTAACTTGCCAGTGCTGACCGTCGAGGAGCGCGAGTTATTGCTCGAACTGGCCTGGTCGCTGGACGAACTGCAGCGCGTCCCCGAGCCCGAACCAACAACAACGATCGCCGCTTCGCCCAATGGCGCGCGGCCAGGCGATGATTACAACGCCCGGGGTGATCTGCGCGCTTTGTTGCGAGCGCATGGCTGGCGATTGGTCCAGGGGGGCGAAAACGAGCATTGGTGTCGGCCCGGCAAGTCGGCGGGCACGAGCGCCACTTTTAAGGAGCGAGTCTGGTACGTGTTCTCCAGCAACGCGCCGCCCTTTGAACCAGGCCGAGCCTACGCGCCATTTTCGGTCTATGCGCTTTTGGAGCATGGCGGAGATTATTCGGCTGCGGCCGCGGCGCTGGCAGCGCAAGGCTATGGCCAAGTATTGATACCCGCGATGGATGTTGACCTATCGTTTGTGAAGCGTCCCGCGACTGTCGCGGAGCCTCTTGTATCGGTCGAACCGCAAGTCTTGCCATTCGACGCGTTGCGGATTCCCGGGTTCGTCGCGGAAACGATGGACGCCTGCTTGGCAACAGCACCGTATCCCAACCCCGTACTGGCGTTCTGTGGTGCGATCAGCTTACTGGCCCTGCTGACGGGGCGCAAAGTACGAGACCAAGCCGACAATCGGACCAATATATATTTGCTCGGACTCTCTTATTCCTCAGGTGGCAAGGATTGGCCGCGCAAATTCAACGCTCAATTGCTACATCAGATCGGGATGGCACACCAGTTGGGTGATCGCATGGCGTCGGGTGAAGGCATCCAAGATGTGCTCGCCGCCCGCCAGGCAATGCTATTTCAGACCGACGAGTTTGACGCCATGCTTCAAGCGATTAACAAGTCGCGCGATGGGCATTACGAGAATCTGATGAGCACTTTACTCTCCATGTACTCGTCGTCCAACAGTATCTTCCCAATGCGCCCCAAGGCTGGTGCCAAAGTGGCTGCCGCGATCGATCAACCGCATCTGGTGATCTTCGGCACGGCGATTCCAACGCATTACTACGGCGCGCTCACCGAACGTATGCTGACCAATGGCTTTGTGGCGCGACTCATGGCGATTGAAAGTGGCGCTCGCGGCAAGGGGCAAGAAGCGCGACCCATAGAGATTCCGCCACGCCTGCTCAAAACGGCGAAGTGGTGGGCCGATTATGAACCGGGCGGCGGTAACTTGTGCAGCCACCATCCCAAACCGGCAGTTGTTGCCTATACGTCCGACGCCCAACAACTCCTGATAGAGCATCGCGTGCGGATCGAAACGGAATATGCCCGCGCCGAGGGGGAGCAGGACGCGGTCCGTACAACGATACTGGGCCGAGCTAATGAACAGGCCCGCAAGCTGGCGTTACTGTATGCCATCAGCCGAAACCACCTTTCGCCCGAGATTGATCAGGAAGCCGTCGAGTGGGCGACGCGTTTTGTTGACCACCAGCGCGAGCGGTTACTATTTATGGCTTTGGCCAATGTGGCGGACAACCCATTCCATGCCGACTGTCTGCGATTTACGCGCAAATTGCGTGAAGCGCCAGGTCATACGATGTCCCACAGCGTCCTACTCAAACGCATGAAGGTCGACGCTCAGACCTTTCAGAAGATTGCGCAGACTTTACAGATTCAAGGTGACATCGATGCTTCGGCGGTAACGACCTCCGGCCGTTGCAGCATTTCATACCGTCTGCTGTCGGGGTGAAAGAAGGGTGAAAGGTGAAAGAAGATGCCTGATTTGGGGTGAAAGAAGGTGAAAGAAGGGTGAATCGTTAAGTCTAATAATAGTAACAATATATATACTTCTTTCTCTCTTTCACCTAGCTCTCTCACAACTGTATTTTTCGTCTGTTTTCGCGTACTAGGGGGTGGTGAAAGAAGTAGGGTGAAAGAAGGGCGCAGCGGTGGTCAATCACGCCGTCCGTGTCGATTGGTCCGGTCAGCTTCGTCTCTCGCAGGTGCTGCCAAGGTACATCGCGTAACTCGCCGCGTTGCTCGAAGAACTTTTGCAGCAGCGGAATGGCAATCTGTTTCAGTAATGTTCGCGGATCAAAGGAAGTAAGTCTCGCCATCGTGTTATCAGCTCGTTTGAATCCGTCACAATCCATCACAATCCGTCACGTGGCGTGACGGACTCACCAAGCAAATGGGGAGTCTGGGAGGTGTGCGAAGGTTTTGAAGTTGAATCCGTCACGAATCCGTCACACGATTTTGTGACGGATTTCCGGCGCCGTAAGTGGCGTCTCTATAAGGAAATAAAAAAACTCTCTCCCTCTATATATGAATCCGTCACGTAGGGTCGCGCGCGGTGATATTGCGCTCGCGCGAGGGTCTGTGACGGATTCGCGTGACGGATTTCCCAGCGGCAAAAAACCAGTCGTTCGGTGGTGTTTGAAAGCAAACTGCACTGGTCAGCTTTGCTTAGGTACTTCCAGAGAATTTCGGGATTTCGACGCCTCGGGAACACGTCGCGATAGGCGGTACAGTTTCATTTCGGGGTGGAATTTTTAGTGTTGGGAAGGGAACGTACATGCATGGTGTTGAAATTGAATTGGGAGGCGGGATTTCGGGCCGTATTCGCCCATGCCAATGCGAGGTCGAGCCAGAGATTGAAGTTGGCCGATCCGTGGCAACGGGCGCTAGCGTGCTGCTACACGGCACAGCGAATCCGGGCATCGCGCACTCGAAATCTAAAGGGGAAGAAGAAAGACAACCATACACCAACTTGCTCCTGGGAATCGGCGCTCGCAGTCGAGAGACAAGTTGCCGAACAGCGCTTTCTCCGTCGCCTCCACAAGGGGAGTTGGAATTACGCGCTGAAATTGAAAGCGACAGCTTGGCGCATGCGAGCGCGAACTCGCACGATTGGAGACGCCTTCGATCCTGTGAACTAGTTCGGCTGATGAATTCAACATCACTCGGGCGGGTTATCAACGAGCGGCAACTCTATCGACATCGCCGGTGTGCGCCTTGGATTCAATGTGACGCGAAACGGATCGATCTCTTGCAATACTGCGCGTGGCTCGTCGGCCAGCGTCATCTCCGAGCCACATCCAGAAAGCGACGTGTATTAGGTCGCGAAACAATATCGATGGGTGAGCTACGCGCGATTCTAAAAAGCCAAAACTATCGCTGTGCCTTAACCGGCGAACCGCTGACACCCACGAATTTCGCGTTGGACCATATCATCCCGCTGGCCGAAGGTGGTGACTTTACAGCAGCGAACTGCCAACTAGTACTCAAACTCGTCAATCGGGCCAAGAACACGATGAGCGAGTTAGCGTTTGTGGAAATGTGTCGCCAAGTCGCCCAGCATCGTTGTGCGAGCAATATGACATCGGCGAATTGAATGCCAACAATGTTCAAAAGACAAAAGGATCCTATGCGCATCGAAATTCGAAGCCTCTCGGACATTCGCCCCTACCCCAACAACCCCCGCCTCAACGATGATGCGGTGGATGCCGTCGCCAAATCGATCCGCGAGTTTGGCTTTCGCCAGCCGATTGTGGTCGATGGTGAGGGCGTTATCATTTGCGGGCACACGCGTTACAAGGCGGCTCAGAAGCTTGGCCTGGAACAAGTACCGGTGCATATCGCGACCGATTTATCGCCGGAACAGATCAAGGCATACCGCATCGCTGACAACAAATCGTCAGAATTCGCATCCTGGAATTATGAACTGTTGCCGATCGAACTCGGTGAACTCCAAGCGGCGGACTACGATCTCGGGTTGCTCGGTTTCGACGCCGATGAACTAGCCAAGATTTTTAATGATCAAGCCGCAGATGGACTCTGCGATCCTGACGAAGTACCCGCTCCACCCGACGAAGCGATCACGCAGCCTGGCGACTTGTGGATCTTGGGGAATCATCGTTTGCTCTGCGGCGACAGCAGTAGTCCCGCCGCTGTTGATCGCCTCTTGGCTGGTGCTAAGATTCAACTCGTTAACACTGACCCGCCGTACAATGTGAAAGTTGAACCGCGTTCCAACAACGCCATCGCCGCCGGTTTGAGTTCGTTCACAAATGACGCCGCGTCGAAGAAGCTCAAGGCCGGCCAAGGAAACGCCGCCTTTGACATCGCCCGCGGTAAGACCAAGGTGCCGGCAGCGATGCATCATCAAGGTCTCGACCTGGCTCGGCATCCCGAGAAGGCCAAGGCAACCCACAAGAAGATGCGCGCCAAGGATCGTCCGTTGGCGAATGACTTCGTCACCGACGAAGCTTTCGACGACTTGCTCGATGCCTGGTTTGGTAACATG
>JBGSHH010000769.1:0-5843 GCA_041752355.1 Pirellulaceae bacterium
TTCCGCCGATGATAAAACTGGACGAACTCACGATCAGCTTCGGCGCATTGCTCCTCACTCATCACGAATTCATCCCCCAGATGCACCGCCTCGCCCACGAGAAAATCGTAGTAGGTCTCAAAGCCTTGGGGGCGAGAGCCATCGGGGCGACCGGTGGTTTCCAGTTGCAGCAAACCCAGATCGACTCGCATCTGAATCACTTCACGTCCGTCGTCACCCTTGATGATGCGGACATTGATCGACTCAGGATCGTATGTCCAGTCTCGCAGGATGCGGTCTATGCTTTCGCGACGCGCCATTTTGTCTGGGAATTGCCTTGAATGTCGTGATATTTGAAGTGTCGTCAACGGAATTATAGCAGACAGACCGGCGGAGGGTAATTGTCGGTGCGACGTAGATCCGGTCGCCTCGACAGGACCGTTTTCACAGCTACCACCGCACACAACGAGCTGCCACGGCGTATGATTGTGAGGGCAAACTTCCCCTCATTCTCTCCAACGCAAGGGATGCATCATGGCGGTTGATCGCGAGAAGCAAATTGCGGAAGCGGAAGAATTGTTGGCCGATCGTCCACCCCAGCGTGGCTTCGCCAAGGGACTCTTCTTCGGCGAGTACCTCAACGACGCCCTACTCCCCTACCCCGATTGGTCGCACCATCCCGAAAGTCCCCTCGTTAATCGGCTCGAAAAGGAACTGCGCGACTTCTGCCGCGAGCAGATCGATCCCGCCGCCATCGATCGTCAGGCGGAAATACCCCAGAGCGTCATCACGGGGTTGGGCAAGCTTGGCGTGCTGGGTGCTTGCTTACCCAAGCGTTGTGGCGGCTTGGAACTTAGCCAGACTTCGTACTGTCGGTTGCTGGAAGTACTCGGCGGACATTGCGGCGGGACGGCGCTATTTGTGAACGCGCATCATTCTATTGGTCCGCGCGCGATTGTGCTGTTTGGTTCGCCTGCGCAGCAAGAGCGATATTTGCCGAAGCTAGCAACCGGCGAATGGATCAGCGCGTTCGCGCTCACGGAACCAGAAGCAGGCAGCGACGCCGCCAACGTGCAAACCACCGCCACACCAACGCCGGATGGTCGCGGTTACATCATCAATGGGCAAAAACGCTGGATCACCAATGGCGGCATCGCGCAAGTGCTGACGCTGATGGCGCGCACGCCGGTCCCTGATAGCAAAGAAACAAAAATCACCGCCTTCATCGTGACGCCTGACACGCCGGGCTTTCAGGTTGTCGAACAACGCATGGAAAAGCTCGGAGTGCGCGGCACGGCGACAGCGCGACTGGCGTTTAACGATATGTTCATTCCGCGCGAGAACATCCTCGGCCAACTCGGCAAAGGCTTGAAAATCGCGCTCACGACGCTCGACTTCGGTCGCACCACCTTTGGCGCCAGTTGCACCGGTGCGGCGAAGTTCTGCGTCGACATCGCCCGACAGCATGTGAAGTCGCGCGTGCAATTCGGCGAACCGCTCGCGAACTTTCAGATGGTGCAGGAAAAGATCGCCTGGATGGCAGCCGGCGCGTTCGCGATGGAAGCGTGTACCTATCAAACGGCCGCGCTGATGGACTCCGGCGAGGGAGACTTCATGCTGGAAACGGCAATGCTGAAAGTCTTCAGCACCGAAGTGCTGTGGCGGATTATCAACGACACGTTTCAACTGTATGGCGGCAAGGCCTATTTCACCGACGAGCCGCTGGAACGGATGTTACGCGACGCGCGCATTAACATGATCGGCGAAGGCGCGAACGATGTGCTGCGGGCGTTCTCGGCGCTTGTTGGTTTGCGCGATGTCGGCAAGGAGCTGGAAGGCGTGCTGCATGCCGTGCAAGCGCCGCTGGGGCGCAACTTACTGACGCTGGGACGTTTCACGGGTCGCAAACTCGGCTCGTTGCTCACGTCGCCGCAAATTCGCGTGCGGAATAATGAACTGGAAGAGGATGCCGCGCGGCTGGGCAAGTTGGTCGGTTCGTTTGGCAGCAATACCGAGCGAGCGCTGCGCACGTATCAACTCGAGATCGTCGATCAGCAATTGCAACTGGGACGGATCAGCGACGCCGGCACGGAGATTTATGTGAGCGCGTGTGTCATTAACCGACTTGATAGTATGTTGCGCGATCATCACCTCGATGATGCCGCTAAACGCCTGGCGATGGAGACAGGGCGATACTATCTGCTCATCGCTAACCGGCGGATTCGTCACTTGCTAGCGGAGATGTGGGACAACGATGACGAAGCGACCAGTCGTCTGGCGAGGCGGGTGAGATAGGTACACTAACCCGAAGCGTGAGCGAGGATTTTTTCTCGTTTCCAAGCTCTCATATGGGAACGCACCGCCGCCAAGGTCCAGCCAGGAGTTCATGAATTGCGCGTCTTAGCTGATGCTTTGGGTTCGTGTGGGCGATTACCGTCGCAGTTTGAGATCCAACTGCCGGGTTTGCACGCCATCGTCGTCGTCGCCGATATAGAACGGTTCGTCAGCCGCGATCGGGTGATCCATCGCCCGCATGATCTGGCGAACATCCCAAATCAAAAAGCCGCCGGTGGCAAGAATCCAGATCATCGCTTCCGGCACGCCCCGCGAAAACAAGAGCAGGTTAAACGGCACGGCGATCAGTCCTGCCGCCGCGATGGTATAGGCCCATCCTTCGCGCGTAATAGGAACCAGGCCCCAGCCCCAAGTCTTCTTTTTGAACCATTCCGGTTTGCCAAACATGGGGATTCCCCTTTTCACTTCAAAATACGAATGCCACCCTCTATAACCCTAATTCGCCGTTGCCGGGAAAATCTTGGGAAGCGGGTTTCCGCGAGTATTCCAACCTTCGCGCTCGCCGATGAACTTTGGTATATTCAGCTTACCTAGTCAACGCCTGTTCACCGATAGCACCCCTCATGGCTCGCGAAACGGTCATCAATAGCACCTCGTCCGACGAGAATGACGACGAACGCGACCTCCGCCCGCAGCGAATGGGGGATATGGTCGGGCAACTCGACGTGCGCGAGCGACTGCAAATCGCGGTGGATGCCGCGAAAATTCGAGGGGAATCGCTGGGCCACATGCTCTTCGACGGCCCCCCAGGCTTGGGCAAGACCACCTTCGCGTTATGCATTCCGCGCGAAGTCGGCGTCAACATTCGGCTGACAAGCGGGCCGGCGCTGAAAGCGCCCAAAGATCTGATTCCCTATCTCACCAATCTTGGCGAGCGGGAAGTGCTATTCATTGACGAGATTCATCGCATCCCCAAGACGGTGGAAGAATACCTCTACACCGCCATGGAAGATTTTCGGATCGACGTGGTGCTCGGCGAAGGGGTGAATGCCCGCACGCATAACCTGTGGCTCAAGCCATTCACGCTGATCGGTGCCACGACGCGCGCAGGCATGTTGTCGGGTCCGCTGCGGGATCGGTTTCAAATTCGCGAGCATCTGGGCTTCTACTCCGTCGAGGAATTGACCGAGATCGTGCGCCGCAATGCCGCTAAGCTCGACGTGCCCATCACGGACGATGCCTCATTGGAGATCGCCGCGCGTAGTCGTGGCACGCCGCGTATCGCCAACAATCGCTTGCGCTGGGTGCGCGACTATGCCACCAGTCGGGCCGATGGTCACATCACGATTGAGATCGCCCGTACCGCGCTCAAAATGACCGGCATCGACAAACTCGGCCTGGGTCCGCTCGATCGCAAGTATCTCGACACGCTCATCCGCGTGTTTGGAGGCGGTCCGGCTGGTTTAGAAGCGATCGCCCACACCATGAACGCCTCCTCCGACACGCTCGACGACGAAGTCGAGCCTTATCTGCTCCGCATCGAAATGGTCATCCGCTCCCCCCGCGGCCGCATCTGCACGAACAAAGCCTTCGAGCATTTGAAATTGCCCTCGACGGGTGAAATGGGGGGCGGGGAGAAGTTGTTTTAGCGCGAGATCAGCGATGTATCTAAGCGAGGTCGACATCGGCGCGGATCACGAAATCGTGGAACGCTACCAAGGTGGATTTGTACAGAAATTTTCGCGGGATCATTGCTGCATCACGGAACCGTATCGCGCATTGATTTCACGACGAGTACAAACCCAATCGACGCGCAAGATCAACCTTACTTTTACCGATACGATGAAGTCTCCGCCTCCGTTCTCGCCCGGAGTATGCGCCTATCGGTGGCCATTCGACTTTAGCCAATATGTTCCAGCCGCCACCCGAGCCAAGAAAGAACAAATCCTTACCACGTTAACTCAGGCGATGCTTTGGCTGGCAAGTCACGAGGATTGGGACCCACTGCCTTTTCAGGAAGCACATGATCAAATCGTGGCGAGGGATTACGAATGCGACGGCCTATCGAAGCGCTCTTGGGCGTCTCCCAATGGAAAGTTTCGCGTTCGCATCTACCTGAATCTTGAGCTAGAAGCTGTTGAGCTTTGCGCGGTGCTCTATGAAAATCGTTCGCCACGAGAGATCGGACGCGTACCGCTCGGAACAGGCCTGCCGTTCTTGGGTTGCTTTAAGGCCTATGCTTCGCACGGAAAATGGCAATCGGATTGTTGCTTCCAACTTCAATCCGATGCGAGCACCTATTGGACGCATGAATGGCAAGCGGATTTCAGTGCATTCATGTGAGAATTGGCTGTAGTCACACCTCCACCTTCGCCAACTGCTTGCCATCACTCAAACTCTTGAGCGTCACTTGCAACTTGTCCTTGATGAAGTCGCCGGTGGTAATCGTGGCATCTTTCAAGGCGGGGCCGCCGCCGATGAGTTGATGATAGGGACGATCGGCAGTTGGCGGCAGATGCGCCCATTCGTGCGTGTGACCAGAGATCACGAGGGACACGCCTGCCTTGACGAGCAGGTCATGCCACTGGCGCGCACCATCGGGGCACCACCAACCGGTTTGCTCCGGCTTCTTCCAGGCCAAGGGAATATGACAACAGACGACGCGCGTTTTCGCCGATTTAATCTCTGGCTTTTCCACCTCTTGGGCCAGCCACTTGGCTTGCAACGCGCGAAAGGCGACGAAGTCGTTGAGGCCGGCATAAACGGGATGATCGTCGGGCTTGTCTTCGCCGGTATCGAGTACGAGGAAGGCGACTGGTCCCTGACGGAAAGAATAGAACGGTTCGCCATGAGGCGTGTCGCTGTAGTTTGGTAAAAATCTCGCGGCGGCGCCGCGCAAGTCGTGATTGCCGCGCACCAACATCAGCGGCGTCCGCTCGGCATACGCGAGTTGTTTCCCTGGCGAGAGAAACAACGTGGTGAATTGCTCTTCGCGCGAGATGTCGTTGGAGATATCACCATTCCAAACCAGGAAGTCTGGCTGGAAGGTTTCGGTAGCCGCATGAAAACTCGCCAACGTATCGGCGCGGTCATGGGTATCGTTCCAAATTACGAAGCGGCAGCGCTCGCCTTGTGAATCGAGCGTCGTAAACTCGCGGGCTTCTGTCGTGAGCAGCGCGCCGCGCTCGATCTTATACGCGTTGTGGAACTTGACCCCCTGCACTTCCACGCGATACCAATACTTCGTCCCTGGCTTGAGTCCGGAGAGCCGCACTTTATGCACGCGTTCGCCATAAGACCGCAAGCCACCTGCCGCGCCATAGGCTACCTGCCCCAGTTGCGGTGAGTCGCCGTAGTGAACTTGAACCGCCGAAGCACCATTCACACCAATCAGCACCGTAACGCCATCGTCACCCACATTGGTCAGCACTGGCGCACTGGTGAACTGCAGCGACTTCTCGACGGGTTCAACATCGGCGACAGCTTCCTGCGCCAGCAGCCCGCCTCCCAGAACCGTACCAAGCGCCGCGGTTTGCAGAAATTCCTTGCGATTCATGCTCATTACCTCG
>JBGSHH010000770.1:0-3733 GCA_041752355.1 Pirellulaceae bacterium
CTGTCTGACAATGGGTTAGCGAGAAAATGCGGTTAGTCATTCAAAAGCGCTTGTTGGATGGGAGGGGGGCCACTTAGAATGCTCCCAGTTACCCTAGTAACCCCGCTTTCTGACCTCCACAATTCCCGAGGCCTCCATGCAAGAGTCTCCCAATCCCTATGCGTCGCCAGCTTAGCTGGCGAAATTCAGCCTGCTTCGCAAGGCTTGCGGTTTGCGAACTATTTGGTGGATAGCATCATCCTGCAAGTAATTAGCTATCCTGCAGGCTACTTGATGGGAATGGCGTATGCGACGTCCGTCGTCAGCTCGGGGCGTGAGGTGACACCGGAGGATGTTGCATTCTTGCAAATCATCGGCATCTTTGTTGGGATTGGGATTTCCGTCATCTATAACTCACTTTCGGAACTGCTCTTTCAACGCACCCTGGCGAAGTTTCTCACCGGTACCAAGGTGGTGACCGCGGATGGCCGCGTCCCATCCGCTGGTCAAATTCTCGGTCGCACTTTTGCACGACTCATTCCTTTCGAGCCATTCTCCTTCTTTGGCGGCAAAGGCTTTCCTGTTGGCTGGCACGATTCACTGAGTGGCACGCGCGTCGTGAAGGCGAATGCTTAGTTTTCTCTTCTCGTCAACACCGGGTCCATCCAGACGCCCCAGGCGAAACTGTGAGGCCCCGGGCAATCGACGAGCAATTCCAACTCCTCCACGTCCGTAAGGTCGACGGAGTATTCTTCCCATTGACCATGTTGCTTGATGGGCGAAGAAGTCCACAGATCGCGACCGTCGCCCCGTATGCGAAAGGTGAGCGCGGTGAACGAGTTAGGCGGAAAGCCATCGCCTTGGCCGGCGCTGCCTGTAAGTCGCGTGTATTTTTTGTTCAAGGCGAAGACAATTCGCGCCGGCTGCTTCGCTTCCGGTGGATGCGCGTAAAAGCCATTCGCGAACTTCGTGCCGCCGACCGTGAAGTCGCGCAGTAGTTTATGTTCATTTTCGACGAGAACTTCGGCGCTCGTCGGCGTCAGTTCGCGCAATAGTTGCTGCCTTTGCATGTCCACTTGCGGCACTTGAGGTGCGACGCGCACAACCTCCTCGGGCGCAGCAGGAGGCGGACTCTGTCGCAACGGCGGCGCAACAGGCACGGGTGGCAAGGTTGTGATTGTTGGTGGCACGACAATCTTGGGTAAGGACGAAGTGGTGATCGCGGTTCCGACGTGTTTGCGTTCGTTCGTGTCGAACTGCACGCTGCCACCGGTTACGTTAGCGAGCTTTTCGGCGGCGGCCGCGCGCGTTGCACTCCAGACCGAGCTATCTGCAAAACGCTCGATACCTTCGGCGCGCGATTCCCCTTCGCGGTAGACGTACTCCACCTTTTCCGCTGACATCGCTTGCACAACGTAGGTCGCCAGGACGGCTTCGGTCTCCAAGTCGAAGACCACGCCTTGCACACGCGCGCGGGCTGGCGTGAAATTCTCTTCATCACGCGCTTTCGCCGGCACATAACTCAACGTGCGATGCACCACCAGGTACCGCGCCCGTGTGGCTTGCTCGAAGGACTTACGCATGAAATTGACATCGCCTGTGGAACCAGGGGGCAAATCGCTCGTCCAACGCAAGCAAGGTTTGAGTTCGTTGTCGATGAGGAGATCCAAGTCGAGATTCGCGGCCGCGTCGCTCAGATGCTCGAACATCATGGCCTGGGCATTGGAGTTGGCATCGTCATCGACGAGCAGCAGCGGCGGATCGAGAGCGGCGCTGACGGCTTGATCGCCGACACCCGGGGGCATTTTCTCCGCCAGTCGCGCCAGTTTCTGTCTCAATTGATCCATCGGCGCCTGATACTCGCTCGCGACCTGTTGGGGCGTTGGCCCGCAACCTATTACCAGCAGTAAGAGTAACAGCAACCCAGCGCGAATCATGGCCGAACTCCTTGCAGGACCGTCTTGGATTGCCGTCTAGGCTACCGGAACGATGGGGCGAATTCAATAACTGTGCAGCATGGTGACCTAGCTTGAGTTACAATCGCCGTTGGCTGCGCGCGCTCTCCATTCGCTCACCGATTTGCCACGAGGATTCTCACCATGCATCGCCGCCTGCGATTTGTTGCTTCATTGCTTGTCACCGCGCTACTCGCGCTTTCCGTTCGCTCGCTCGTTGCGCAAGAAATCCCCCAAGGTGAAGTGACCAAGTACACCTTCGACCAAAGCAAGATCTTTCCAGGCACGGTGCGCGACTACTGGGTATATGTTCCCCAGCAATACGATCCCACGAAACCCGCCTGCGTGCATGTGAATCAGGATGGTGTGCAGTTCAATGCGCCCAAGGTGTTCGATGAACTCATTCATAAGAAAGAGATGCCGGTGACGATCGGCGTGTTCATCATGCATGGTCGCGTGAAAGCGCCTCACGATGAAGCTCTCGATCGCTTCAATCGCAGCTATGAATACGATGGCCTCGGTGATAACTACGTCCGCTTCTTGCTCGACGAATTGCTGCCCGAAGTGGAAAAGAAAACCACAGCCGATGGCCGCCCGCTCAAGCTTTCCAAGAACGGCAACGATCGCAGTATTGGTGGCAGTAGCAGCGGCGCGATCTGCGCCTTCACCGCCGCGTGGGAGCGCCCCGACGCGTTTCAACGCGTGTTCAGCGCGATCGGCACCTATGTCGGTCTGCGCGGTGGCGATCATTACACCACCATTGTGCGCAAGATGGAACCCAAGCCGATCCGCATCTTCCTGCAAGATGGCAGTCAAGACCAGGATATCTATGGCGGCGATTGGTGGATGGCGAATCTATCGCTCGAGCGGTCGCTCAAGTTTGCTGGCTATGAAGTCGAGCATTCGTGGGACCAAGGGCGGCATAGCAACGATGAAGGCACCAAAGTCTTTCCGCAGGCGATGCGCTATCTGTGGAAAGATTGGCCTGCGCCGGTGAAAGCGGGCGCTGGTTCGCCGCAACTCCAAGAGATAGTGATCCCCGGCGAAGATTGGAAGTTGGCCGCCGAAGGCTACACGTTCACGGAAGGCCCGGCCGTGAATGCGACAGGCGAAGTCTTTTTCAACGATGTTCCCAAGAGCAAGACGTTGAGGATCGGATTGGATGGCAAGGTCTCCGACTTCTTGGACGACACCAAGAATGGTGATGGGCAAGCGTTTGGGCCGGACGGGCGCTTGTATACCGTCGCTGGCGGCGCGGAGCAAATCATCGCCTACGAGGCATCAGGGAAATCCACCGTTATTGCCGAGGGCTTTCGCGGCAACGATCTCGTCGTGCGACATGATGGTGGAATTTACGTCACACAGCCTGGTTGGGATGGCAAGTCACCAAGTCAAATTTGGTACATCAGTCCGCAAGGAGAAAAGAAAGTGGTCGACCAAGGTCTGAAATTCTCCAATGGTCTGACGCTCTCGCCTGATCAATCGCTGCTGTATGTCGCTGATAGTCGTTCGCATTGGGTTTACAGCTATCAAGTGCAGGCCGATGGCGCGCTCAAGTACAAGCAGAAGTATTATCACTTGCATGTCCCCGACACCGCCGATGACAGTGGTGCCGATGGGATGCGCGTCGATCGCGATGGCCGGCTCTACGTCGCCACACGGATGGGTATTCAAGTTTGCGATCAGGCTGGCCGCGTAAATTGCATTCTTCCCACGCCCAACGGCAAGGTCTCCAACCTCACGTTCGGCGGTCCTAAGTTCGACACGATCTACGCCACCTGCGGCGATCGCATTTACGC
>JBGSHH010000771.1:0-2516 GCA_041752355.1 Pirellulaceae bacterium
GTTGCTATTGTCCTGCTTCGCCAATCCATTGCTCGCCGCTGACGTAGTCACTCTTCCCAACACCAAACCGCTGGAAATGCAAGGCGATATCGCCATGCAACTGGTGGAAGGGGTGGATAAGTTTTTGTTGCGGAAGATTGAGGAGTCGGCGGCGGTGCGTAAAGCGGCCTGGAATGCCGATACTACATCGCCGGAAGCGTTCTCCAAATCATTGGACGGCAAACGAAAGCGGCTCATGGAGTTGTTGGGAATGCGCGACAAACGCATCGACTTCGGCTCGCCTGAAATACTCGGACATTTGCCGCAACAAGGGGCACCGGTCGGAAAGTTTGCTTCCGGACGCACCTATAACATTTATCCCATACGTTGGCCTTCGTTTGGCGATGTTCATGGCGAGGGGTTGATGCTGGCACCAAAGTTTGGCGAGCCGCTCTTCGATGTCATTGCCATCCCGGATGCCGATGAAACTCCCGAGAAGATCGCGGGACTGCATGAGGGCCTCGAACTAGACCACCAGTTCGCTCGCTTGTTTGCCGCTGCCGGCGCACGAGTATTCGTGCCAGACATCATTAGCCGAGAGACGAAGGCGCGCAACGGAAGAGCGATATTGAGCAACCGCGAGTACGTTTATCGGCCGGCCTATGAGCTTGGTCGTCATATCATTGGGTACGAGACGCAAAAGGTTCTGTCGCTCGTCGATTGGTGTCATAAGCAACGCGGTGATAAGAAGTATCCCATTGTGGTCGTTGGCTATGGCGAAGGAGGGATGCTGGCGCTCTATGCGGGCGCCATTGATACGCGCATCGATCTAACCGCAGTTAGTGGCTACGTCGGCACGCGCACCAATATGTGGAAGGAACCGATCGACCGCAACGTGTTCGGACTACTTAACGAATTCAACGATGCCGAAATCATGGCGATGGTCTATCCGCGCAAATTGCGTGTTCAGGCAGGCACAGGGCCAGAGGTTACACTTCCAAGTCAAGGCGGCGCGCCTGGAGTGCTAACCACGCCTGCTCGAGCCGCGGCCGTGAGGCGCATCGCGGAAACGATTCAACTTTTGCCCCCCAAAAAGCAGCCTGACGACACGACGGGCTCATTCTCGCTCGCTTTCCAATTCAGCGGCAAGGTACGACTGAGCTCGCACGAAGTCGAATCTGTGTTCAAACTTCTCGAGATTGAGTTCCCGATCGTCAACGATACGATGCCAAAGTTCATTAATTCAGAATTTGACTGGGAAGCGCGTCAGCAACGCCAGATTCACGAACTCGATCGCCACACCCAACAACTCCTCGTCGAAAGCCCTTATGTCCGCGCGGAATTCATGAAAGGGCTGGATACTTCGTCGCCGGAGAAGTACGCCGAGACCGTCGAAGTTTATCGCGAAAAGTTTAAGCGCGAGACGATTGGCTGGTTCGATGATGAACGCCTGCCGCTCAATCCGCGTTCGCGGCAGATCATCGATAACGAGAAGTACACCGGATACGAAGTGGTGCTCGATGTGTGGCCGGATGTGATTGCATATGGCATTTTGCTGTTGCCCAAAGGCCCTCACCCCAGCCCACTCCCACAGGGAGAGGGAGCAATTGCCAAACGTCCTGTCGTGGTTTGCCAGCATGGCTTGGAAGGGCGGCCGCAGGATATCATTCGGGGCGATCATCCGGCGTACCACGATTTCGCCGCCAAGCTTGCCGAGCGCGGGTTTATTACGTTCAGTCCGCAGAATTTGTATATCGGCAAGGACAAGTTTCGCACGCTACAACGCAAGGCCAATCCGCTCGGCAAGACGCTGTTCAGCATCATCATTCCACAGCATCAACAGATCGTGGCCTGGCTGAAGACGCTGCCGGACGTGGATGAAAAGCGGATTGGTTTCTACGGCTTAAGTTATGGCGGCAAGAGCGCCATGCGCATTCCGCCGCTGGTGCCAGAGTATTGTCTTTCGATTTGCTCGGCCGACTTCAACGACTGGGTTTGGAAGAATGCTTCGACGCGCAGCCCCTATAGCTACGTCTGGACCAACGAGTACGAGATTTTTGAATGGGATCTCGGCAGCACGTTCAACTATGCCGAGATGGCGGCGCTGATCGCACCGCGACCGTTCATGGTTGAACGTGGGCATTTCGATGGCGTCGCGCCCGATGAAACCGTCGGCTATGAGTTCGCCAAGGTGAGGCATCTCTACCAAGCGCGACTGAAGCTCAAGGATCGCTGCGAGATCGAATGGTTTGATGGGCCGCACACGATCAACGGGCAAGGAACGTACAAGTTCCTGCACAAGCATTTGAATTGGCCGGAGGTGAAGTAGCATCGTGCCCAGCACGCGGAGCGTGTTGAACTATATGGTGTTCATCACGCTCCGCGTGATGTTCGATAAAGCAACCACCCCCTAGCTGTAGCGAGCCGATAACCAAACCCATCACGCGGAGCGTGATGAGTACTTTACTTTCAAGGTGCGGCTCGTCCCTCGCCACACCCTACTTAACCTGCCACTGTTCATCGAAGAAGTCGGCGGC
>JBGSHH010000772.1:0-1894 GCA_041752355.1 Pirellulaceae bacterium
TTGCCACAGGCGATCCGTGTGGCTTCACACTCCAACGCCCGGCGCACCTGGCAAATCTCCCGTACATCGCGTTTCGTCATTTCACGTACAGTCGCGCCGCGATTGGGAAGTAGATCGATTATCCCAATCCCAGCGAGTGCGATCAGCGCTTCACGAATTGGCGTGTGGCTCGTACCAAAACGCTCCGCCAAGTCTTGCGTGACTAAGTGTTGTCCCGCGCGCAAACCACCCTGAAACACTTCCAACAACAGCGATTCAATGATCGTCTGCCGGCGGAGTCCATGGTCGCAGCGGATTTGGCGAGAATTGTTGGTGGGCATATGTGGGTGGGATTGGCGGAGGTGGGAACCTGATTATACAAAGGCCCCATGCCTGCGGCAACTTTATTCTGCAGAACCCATTGTCGATTCTATAGAATCTGTTGTGGCACAGAAGTGCGCGATAACGCTCGGTCGCATTGTCTCGGCAACGCACGTTTACCGTTTCTGTAGCAAGAAAGCGAGCAAGTCGCGCAGTTCGCGAGGCGTAAGTTGTTGCTCGAGGCCAGCCGGCATCATCGACAGCGGCGACTCGCGGCGCTCTTCGATTTGATCCAGACGCACGGTAAAGGGCTTCCCATCCAGGCCCAAATAGTCTTCAGCATGGCTCCCTTTGCGCAGCGATAAGCCGATCAAGGGTTGGCCATCTTTCGTCTCGATCTGCCATTGTCGATAGGCGGGCGCGACATCGCGCGACGGATTGAGAATCGCAGTGAGCAACCACTCCGGCGTGGCGCGCTCGGCGATGCGAGTGAGATCGGGGCCCACTTGCTGCCCGCGGCCATCATATTTGTGGCAACGAGCGCAATAGCCCACCTTGTTGTGAAAGAAGATTCGCGCGCCAGCTTCCGCATCTCCTTCGCCGGCAGTAAGTGTGAGCCATGCTGCAATGTCGGTATTAGGGGGAGTGGTCGTCCGCTTGCCGAGCAGGCGATGTACTTCCGGTTCGTCACCTAGTTTGGCGAGCCGCTCTTGGTCCTGGGGGTCGAGTGGCATATCGACCAGTGAGCGCAGCGCTTCCGCCCGAAGCGACTTGTCGCCATCCATTGCGGTCGCTAACAAAAAGCCTTTGTACTCTCCACTTCCAGCCAGACCAGAAAGAGCTGCAGCGCGCAGAGTCGCAGAACGCGTTTTATCCTGGGCAATTTCGGCCAACAGCTTGATACGCTCGGCGTGGCGCGCAAGCAGCATGGTGCGGATCACTTCCAGGCTGAGTGCTTCTTCCTGAACGTTTAGTAGTTCGCGCAGCTTAGCGTCATCGAGGGCCTTATGATCTGGCGGCAATAGCATGAGCGCAAAGCGCCGTACGGATGCCGATTGTTGCGTGTCATTGAGAATCGGCAACACCAACTCGGGTTTTGGCAAGCTTCCAGAGACTTTCGCAGAGTCCAATCGCTCCAGCGTCGCCAGATACGCGGCGAATAGTTCGCGCGTTAGTTGCGGCGATTTCAGGCCGGCTTCGACGACCGCGCGGTGTTCACTCAAGCGTTGATCGGCGACCCATTTGAGCGCCGCGATGCGCACCTGCGGATCTTTGTCCACAAGGAATTCGGGAAGCTTGTCCGCTTTGCCTGCGCGCTTGAAGGCGATCACGAGCGCGGGACGTCCAGCCGGAGTCACATCCATGGCGAAACGGTCGAAGCGACCATTGGCAATGTATCTGGACATTACGTCAATCGCCTGCTGGCGAAAGAAGGGATCGGAGTGGTCGAGATATTTGCCGGCTGGCCCAGAAGGCTGCACCATGAAATCGAGATATTCCTCGTTTTCGACCCTGGGATAACGTTGTTCCTCTTCGCGCGCTGGTTGCTTCGGCGTCAACTTCCAAATGCGTCCAGTGCCTGGCAATTCATAGC
>JBGSHH010000773.1:0-5744 GCA_041752355.1 Pirellulaceae bacterium
AGCCTTACACCGCGAGGTCTTCGGCCAAACGGACGAACGGGAAGCGTTGCTCGAAGAGGCGAAAACCAAGTCGCCCGATTCCAACGCCGTGCGCTGGGCGTCGGGCGAAGTCAAGTTTCGCAACCGCTGGGTCGACATTGACCAACTCCCTTTGGCCGCCCAAAACCTGAGTTCGTTCAAAACCTATCACACAATCCGCGATAGCTACGCCGATACCGCCCCCCGGCAGTACGACCTGGCCCGTTGGTGCGAACGCAATGGCCTGGAAGAACAAGCCCGCGCGCATTTGTCGCGCGTGATTGAACTCGATAGCAACCATCGCGCCGCCCGCGAGAAGCTCGGCTTTGTTCGAACCGGGGAGCGTTGGGTTTCACTCGACGAAGTGCAAGCCAATGCCGACTTGGCGGACAAAGTCCGCGGCAATTACGCCCGTTGGCAGCACAAAATCACCACCATTCGCCAAGGCTTGCTGGCCAATAGCCGTTTTCGCCACGATGCGGCGCTGCGCGAATTGAAAGCGATCGACGACACCGCCGCCATTGGCACCATGGAAACGCTACTCGGCTATGAATCGCCTGAGTTGTCTGGTGTCGTCATCGACCATTTGACGAGTCTGACCGATCGCGAAGCGACGATGGCCCTCATGCGATTGGCGATTTATGCGCCCACGCAGGCGGCGCGGGAAGCAGCAGCGAACTCGCTCAAAGCCCGACCGTTTGAAGACTTTGTGCCCGTGCTGCTCGGTGCAATGAGCAGTCAGATCCGCGCGCGACAGCAAATCGTGCCAGGCGCCCAAGGTCAGTTGATCCATCAACAAGTCTTCGTTCGCGAAGGCCAAGAGCGGAACGAGGTGGTAGTGCTCGACACAGCCTATCGTCGCATCGCGCAAGTTAGTGGCGACGCGCGAGAAACACTCGCCAGAGCCTTGGCCGACACCAGCATGCAAAGCGTGTTGAGCAGTCGCGAGCTAGCCGTTCATAACGAACGCCTGGCGGAGACAAATAACCGAATCATCACCTGCCTATCGACCGCCACAACGGCCAATGTCGTGGCCACGCCGCAAGCCTGGTGGACTTGGTGGAACGATTACAACGAAGTGTTTGTGGCCGATCAGCCCAAGTCGACGCAGACCTACAGCATCACCCGTTCGGTCGCGTTAATCGATCGTGTCACAGAACGCCCCCAGCGGACGGGCTTCGCGCCGATGATTACGTCCAGTCCGTCGCCCCGACGTTCCGATTGCCTGGCGGCCGGAACAATAGTTTGGACGGCGATGGGCAGTATTCCGGTGGAAAAAGTGCAGCGCGGTGACTTGGTTCTGTCGCAAAATGTCGATACCGGCGAGTTGGCGTACAAACCGGTGATGCAAACGACGATACGTCCAGCGGGTCCGCTCTTGCGGATTGAAGCGGGACGAGACGCGCACTTTGAGACGAGTGGCGGGCATCTCTTTTGGGTCGCTGGCGATGGCTGGACCAAAGCCCGCGATTTGAAGTCAGGCATGCAGCTGCACGCCAGCCAGGGAACGCTGGCGGTGAGTACGGTCGAAGTCGGGCAAACCGCCCCGACTTATAATCTGGTAGTCGCCGATTTCAACACGTACTTCGCTGGCTATGACAAAGTACTCTGCCACGACAACACCATGCGTCGTCCGACGGAAGCGACCGTCCCGGGCTTGGTTGAGGAATAGTCGCTGTTCGCTCCGCGAACGAAGCGTCTTAGGTTTGGTACCAACGAAAAAGCCGCCGACAGCAACAAAGGCTCTCGGCGGCTTGCGATGGCGAACGTCCCGCGCGGGAACTTCGCCAAGTGGTTCTGATGATGCGCCAACTAGTCGAGTTGGTCGGCTACGTTCTGGAACGTCGTGCTGGCGTTCGTGCCGATCGCCTGAATCGCCGTCAAACAGACGATTACGATCAGGGCGAGCATGACCGCGTATTCAACCGCGGTAGGGCCATCTTCGGATACGAGGAAACGCTGCACCTTCAAAGCAAGACTCTTCATAGCTTCCTCCAACAGTGGCGCACGGCGAGCATTGTCACAAAAGACTCGCGCGGTCGCTAATCAGGAAAAAAACATAGTCACCATCGAGCACGGTTTTGCGATACACACATCACCGGCCTGCGTTTGCTCGATGTTGTCCCAACGACACAAAGGGCCAACCTCGTCCTCGTGCTTGTCTTGCCTTGCGGTATCCACGCTCCAGGTGCGAACGATTCCTCGTAACGAAGATGCGTCCAACCACCCAGCCGTTAGCACCCTTTCGGCAACCAGGCTGCCTCTTGCCAAAACGACCAGAGGCCCTTGGCTTTGCGTCCCGGCCTCGCGACCGGTTTGCTCTTATCGAGGATGTGAGGCTTGCAGGCGGAAATCAACAACCACCAACCATTCCGGAAGACCGGCGAACGAACGTCGAATTTCGAGAAGAGAAGGCGTTGCCCGCGAAGCGAACCGAAACCGGTCCACCCCGCGGCGTCGTCCCCGGTTTTCACTGGGAACACTTGAAACTTATGTCGAATCCAGCCAGGGTCAAATCGACTTGAGAAAATTTTTGGAAGAGCGAGGATTTAGGGCCCCGCGACGGCTTATAGGACGGGTGCAAGTGCTGCAATCGTTACAGATGTCACGAGACAGGGTTGGGATGTGAAGTGGGGGCGAATTCCGCGAGAAAAATCGAGGGCAGGCAACGCGCCTACGCTAGGAAAAAAGACGGTCCGCCATGCGTCAAAATTCGTTTACAAAGACTCGACGGAACCCCAGGTATCGTTCCGGGTTGAACGAGGGGGGTAGGAAATTGGTGAAGTATCGCAGGTTTCCATGCCAGGGCGGGGACGTTTTGAGTTCCTACAACGTTTTAGGATTTACGTCATGCGCTGTTTTTTGTTGGTCACGTTTTGCTGTTGTTTGTGGTCGAACGGTGCTTTCGCCCAGTCGGATGAGAAAAAGGCCGAACCTGTCGCCGACTTCGCGGCACCAATCGTGGAGATTCACGTCACGCTGGTCGAATGGATTGGCGATGAAAGGTCGCCGCCGGAAACTTTCCAAGGGAGCAGTGAACAGGTTTCGGAACCGATCGCGGAACTCGCCAAGGCCGACAAGTTGCGGGTTGCACAACGATTTCAATTAACGACGCTCGATCGCCGCTCGGTAATGATGCAGCGTGGCGAACGCCGACCGCGTATCACCAAGGTAAATGCGGCACCGATGCAGCCGGGCGGAGCAAGCGGCACCAGCGTCG
This sequence comes from Pirellulaceae bacterium, assembly GCA_041752355.1. Lineage (GTDB taxonomy): Bacteria > Planctomycetota > Planctomycetia > Pirellulales > Pirellulaceae > JAEZGD01. Next base: position 3,239 of record JBGSHH010000773.1, read on the forward strand.
TGCTGGAAAACATCGGAACGTTGCTGGAAATCACGCCGACCATGCATTCGCCGGATTCGATCCTCTTGGAAATCTCCTACGAATCCAGCAATCTACTCACCCGCAAGGAGGCCATCGTCATAGGTGAAAAAGCTGACGGAACTCCCATCACTACCCCTTCAATCACTACGCTCATGCTCAAGTCCACCTTGCGCGTCCGCGACGGAAAACCGATGGTTGTTGTCGGAGCATCCGAGCGGAATGAGCGACTGATGTTGATTGTTGGCGCGAAACTACTGAAGTAACGAGTACCCTTATCCTAAAGGTACGAAAAAAAAGGCTGCGAATGCTCGTTTGCATTCACAGCCTTTTGTTCTAGTGCGGGCAAGAGGAGTTGAACCTCCACGTCCTTTCGGACACAAGAACCTGAATCTTGCGCGTCTGCCAATTCCGCCATGCCCGCTGGGTACATGACCAAGGTGGTATAATATGCCTGACCATTGACCAGACGCAAGGGGCGGTTTTCTTTCGGAGCGTTTTACCCCCTGATTGACTCCGCAATGGGGTCGAATATGATATTTGGCATGGTTTCCGCCTCGCGGCACATTCTCGTGCGTTCGCCTGGGGGCGGAGCTTTTGCCTGTTCGCGTGCTCATTCGATATCGCCTGAACTGGCCCGAATGGCGCTTTCGTAGTTGAACCTATACCCGAATTGCAGTGTGTTTGGCGGTTTTGACGCCACACAACCAGGAGTGACGTTTATGGCAGTGCATCGGCGGTTGGAAGTTTCCGAAGTCGGTACCGTCACGGTGGTGCGATTTGTGGACCGTAAGATCCTCGACGCGGCCAACATTCAAGAGTTGGGAGAAGAGCTTTTCAGCTTGGTTGAACAAGACAATCGCAAGCAACTCTTGCTGAACTTCTCCAATGTGGAGTTCATGTCGAGCGCGGCACTGAACAAGCTGATCGTGCTGAACAAAAAGGTCCAAGGCGTGGGTGGTAAGTTGCGGTTGAGCAATTTGCGTCCCGAGATTCTCGACGTGTTTGTAATCACGCGGCTCAACACCGTGTTCGATATTAAGCCTGACGAAGCCGACGCCTTGGCTGCTTTCGCAAAATAGCAAAGCTGCGCTTTTCCCATCACGGCATTGCCATCACCGACCTAGCCCGACAGGTTGCTCAACCGATGTCGCATCCGCATTGGAATTGGTCGTTCGCCCAGAAACTAGCGAGTGACACTTCGTTGACGAGCGACGCCATCGAGTCGTTGCTCGAGCGAATGCGCGCCGACGACTGGGATGATCGCGATATTTTCGGCGTGCATCTCGCCGTGGAGGAAGCGTTGGTCAACGCCATGAAGCATGGCAATCAGAGTTGTCCGGAAAAGCATGTCCAGCTGGACTTTCGATTGAATGGGCAATCGGTGCAAATTGAAATCGCCGATGAAGGCCCCGGCTTCGATCCCAAAACTCTGCCCGATCCTACCGACGCCGAACATATCGACGAGCCCAATGGCCGCGGCATCATGCTTATGCGGAGCTTTATGTCGCGAGTGGAATTCAACGAGCGGGGCAATCGCGTGCTGCTGGAAAAGCAACGCTCGAAGTAGGGGATTTGTAGCAATTCTCGTCCGCCTCCGGGCAGTCACGAATGTCTGCCACACCTTACGGCTTTCCAGTCACTATGGAGGTTGCTTTGTGTCGTGGGGGCGCAATAATTGCCCGCAGCCAACCACCCGAATCCCTATAGAGGAAATCCCGCCATGGCGAACCATCCCGTACACGATACCAAAATTGCGTTAACTCCCACGGTACGACAATCGGTCGCTGATCTGCTGAATCAAACTCTGGCGGATGTGTTTGATTTGTACTCGCAAACCAAGCAGGCGCATTGGACGGTGCGCGGTCCGCAGTTCTGGCAATTGCACAAACTTTTTGACGAAGTCGCCGGCGCGACCGAAGAGCATGTCGACGGTATCGCCGAACGCATTGCAGCGCTAGGCGGTTTTCCCCGAGGTACGTCGCGGATGGCGGCGGGTGCGTCTCAAGTGCCCGAGTTTCCCGAAAAGTTCGACGAGATGGGACACGTTACTGCATTAATCGAACGCTTTGGACTGGTCGCCAACAGCGTGCGCACGGCCATCGACAAGGCAGCGGAACTGGGCGACGCCGATAGTGCCGATTTGCTGACCGGCGTCTCGCGCACACTTGATCAGCAACTGTGGTTCTTGGAAGCCCACGGACGAATTGGTTAGTGTTCCGTTGAGTGTTCGACGCGCTACGGGCCTTGTGCATGGAGAATGCACTGGCCAAGCCCCGTCACCCAATCGCGAGCCCACCCCCCAGATGAACATTGGCAGCGGATCGCACCGCTGGTGACGTTACGTCTGAGCCTCGTAGAGCAAATTCTGCGCGCGAAACCTTGTCGGGATACGGGGGTTTTAGTAGACGTTGCTAGAAGCGCCGCACTCGTCGGCGTTTTCTCGAATTGGGGGTATTGGCAGCGCTCTTGAATTGGAACTTTGATG
>JBGSHH010000774.1:0-5868 GCA_041752355.1 Pirellulaceae bacterium
TCGCGCTGCGGTGAATCGTATGTGGGCACACTTCCACGGCTATGGCTTCACGCAACCTGTCGATGACATGGGCTCGCACAATCCACCTTCCCAACCCGAAGTGCTGGAGCGCCTGGCAAAGGAATTCAAAGCGCACAATTACGACACCAAGAGCTTGCTCCGATGGATTGCACTTTCTGAGCCCTTTGGCTTGTCGAGCAAGATCGATCCGGCCAGCATGGTTGCTGATGCGCCGGAACTCGGCACTGCGCCGCTGTTTAGTCGCTACTACACGCGGCAAATGCAGGCGGAAGAACTCTATGACTCGCTGGTCGCTGCAGCTGACATTGCCAAGCGCGGTGGCACGCCTGACGAGCAATTCAAAGCGCGACAGGCGTGGTTGGGCCAGTTCACGCAATCGCTCAAGACCGACGAAGGAGACGAAGAGAACACCTTCAATGGCACCATTCCGCAATCGTTGATGATGATGAATGGCGAACTGATGCAGCAAGCCATCAGCAGCGAACATAGCGCCCTGCTGAAGCGCGTGGCGGAGAGCAAGATGAAGCCAGATGAGAAGGTCGAGCATCTATTTCTGGCTGCCGTCGCCCGTAAGCCATCCAAGCGAGAACTGGATGTCGCTCGCCAATTGGTCGCCACGCACCAAGGTAACGTCAACGACGCCCTCTCCGATATTTGGTGGGCGCTGCTCAACAGCAACGAGTTCATTCTCGATCACTAGCGCAAAATCGATGGGCAGCATTCTGGCAGACAGGATAGCTATCCCATCGTGCCGCCTGCCCATCGCTCCCCTAAAACTCGTTACAATCCCCTGCTTGGCAGGTTGGTAACGTAAGTCTCTCGCCGCAGGCGATTGGGCGACGATGGATGCTCCGCACGCGCTTTCGGAATCTTCTAGCACTTGGCGTCCGCTGCTGCGCCTGGCGTGGCCAGTCTTTGCCGAAGAGATTCTCAACATGCTCGTTGGCTACACCGATTGGTGGCTGACGGGGCACTATCTCAAAGCGTCGGAGTACGGCGCGGCAATGGCCCTCATGGCCTATAGCATGTGGCTCATTCCCAGTTTGTTCTCGGCAGTGGCGATCGGCGCGGTCGCGCTCATCGCCCGTTTTGTCGGCGGCGGCCAATGGCACGAAGCGCGGCGCGTGGTGTCGCAGGCCCTGCTGATCGGCATTGCGTTCGCCGTGATCGGTACGATCGGCGTTTGGCAATTGGCCCCCACATTCACGCGCTGGATGCAACTCGACTCCGCCGCCGCCGATTTGGCCGTGCGCTATTTGCATGTCATTGTCCCTGTGATTCCGCTTATCATGTTCGAGCAAATCGGCATCGCCTGCCTGCGCGCCGTCGGAGATACGCGCACCGGCTTAATGATTAAGTTCCTCGTGATCTTCGTCAACGCCTCGCTCAGCGCTGGCCTGCTACTTGGCCTTGGCCCCTTGCCCAAACTTGGTTGGGAAGGACTCGCTGTTGGCACAGCGTGCAGCCATGGCTTAGCTGGCGTCATCCTCCTATTGCTGCTATTACGTGGTCGCGCTGGCTTGAAACTGAACCTCACGGAACTGCGCCCCGATTGGCCGCTGATGAAGCGCTTGCTCCGCGTCGGTATCCCTGGCGGCTTTGATATGCTGGCGATGATCACCTGTCATCTGGTGTATCTCTCCATCATCAATCGCCTCGGCACCGTTCCGGCGGCAGCGCATGGCCTGGCGCTGCGCATCGAAGCGCTCGCGTACTTGCCGGGTTCGGCATTTCAAGTCGCGGTGGCCACAATGACAGGGCAATACCTCGGTGCGGGTCAACCGCAACTGGCCCGACGCTGCGCTCTCTCGGCGCTAGCGATGGGCTGCACATTCATGAGTCTCGCAGGCGTATTGTTCTTTTTCACTGGGGCATCGATCGCAACGTTTTTTACGGGCGACACCAATAGCCCCATTTCCGTTCTGGCCGGACAACTACTCCCCATCGTCGCCTGCGGCATGCCATTTTTTGCGGTCGTGTGTGTTCTCTCTGGCGCGCTCCGCGGAGCTGGTGACACGCGCTGGCCGCTGGCAATCAACTTCATCGGTCTCATCTTCGTGCGTATTCCGCTCGCCGCGTGGTTGGCTTGGGTCACTGTGCCGTTACCGATTTTGGGCGTCACGCTCGTCGGTTGGGACCTCGGAGCGCACGGTGCCTGGTACGCCATGATCATCGACATCGTCATTCGCAGTACGCTCATCGGAGGGAGATTCACCTCCGGTCGTTGGCAACGTATTCGCGTGTAAGGCGGGCGATTCAATCATCGGATTTGACCTGTGCCGCGCTATCGGCGACAATCACAACACCAGGAGAATTGCCCTATGCCTAAACATCGCAACGTTCGCTCTGCGTTCACGCTCGTGGAACTCTTGGTGGTCATCGCCATCATCGGCATATTGGTAGCCCTCCTCTTGCCGGCAGTGCAATCGGCCCGCGAAGCGGCGCGACGCATGCAATGCACGAATAATCTCAAGCAACTCGGCTTGGCGATGCATAACTATCACGACACGCATCAAACGCTACCTTACGGCTCCGGCGATTGTTGTGATCGTAGTAATCCCAATGCCAAAGGAGGCATCTGGCCGACGATGATCTTGCCGCAACTGGAACAACAAAACCTCCATAGCGCCATCGACTTCCGTGTCCATACGCAAGATTTACCGGTGGCGATTCTGACTACGGTCATACCGATGTACTCCTGTCCCAGCGATGGTGGCGGTGGTTCGCGCCTCATCCTCGACAATCGCTTTGCCGCGCATAACCCCGGGCGTGCAATGGGTCTCTGGTACACAGCCTGCATGGGCCCCACGTCGCCTGACCAGTGTCCGTTCTGTCCCGCTGGCACGACCGCCTCGGCGAGCAACTACTGCTGCCAAGGCAACAATTTCGGTACGCTCGCGGGCAATAGCTTTCCCGCTGGCAGTGGCGTGGGTATGTTCTCGCGATATCGCAATTCGGTTAACTTTGGCGAAGTTCGCGATGGTCTGTCCAACACGATCATGCTAGGCGAAACATTGCCTCGGCAATGCTCGTTCATCTCGGCCTTCGCAGTGAACTTTAACGTTACTTCTACTTCGATTCCAATTAACACACTGGAAGACGACAAAGGTGCCGGCGCGAATTGGTTTCGCACGAGCGGATTTAAGAGTCAACATAGTGGCGGCGTCAATGTCGCGATGGGAGATGGCAGCGTGCAATATCTCTCGCAATCGATGGACTATCGCCTGTACAATAACCTGGGCACGCGTAGCGGTGGCGAAATTGTCACACTGCCGTAACTCAACGATCGCAACTCAAAACAGCAGGGAGATTGCTGCATGTATCGCTGGCTCGCTCTAAGTGTCGTCGTGTTATTCTTGACCGGTTGCGGCGACAAAGGCCCTGGTCTCATCCCCGTCAAAGGCAAGGTTACCTATGCTGGCGGTGCATGGCCCAAGTCAGGCACCATCAATTTCAATCCCACCGAGCCCGCCCCAGGATTTCCTCGTCTCAACGGCACTGCCAGCTTCGATACCGATGGCTCGTTCACCGTCAAATCGACGGGCGACAAATTCGGCCTGGTTCCCGGCAAGTATAAAATCGTCATCGAATGTTGGGATGTCATGCCGAGCATGGAAACCAATAACCCAGGCAAGAGCTACGTCCCCGAAACGTTCACACAGGAAGTCGAGATCCTCGTGGGCGATTCGTCCAAGAACGTCACGTTCGATGTGCCCAAAACCTAGTCCAAGGAACACAACATGTCTGGTGGCGGCTGGGGCATTGGTTTCTTCGAGTTGCTCATTGGTGGCGTCGTCGCCATGGGGCTGATCGGCGGTCTGATCGCGGTCGTCGTCCTCTTCGCTAGCGGCGGTCGTAAGAACCGCCACTAAAGACATTTTGTTTGCAGACCGGCCAAGGACTTTGCGCACAACCGCTAGCTCGCGAACGCCTTCTTCAACATGGCCAAACTTTGCGGCACGGCGACTTTGTAACTTTCCTTCCCTTCAAACTCCAGAGAGATATACCCGCGATAGCCCTGCTTCTTGAGCATCGCGGCCACTTTGGGATAGTCGATCTCGAGCGTGTACCACGTGCCGCCGCCGAAGTAAGTCTTGGCTTGCACGAGCACCGTTTGGGGAATCAACGCTTCCATCTGCTCATACATGTTCTCCAAAAAGTTGCCCGTATCGAGCGTCACTTGCAACCACGGTGAGTTCACCTCCTTCACCACGCGCAGCACTCCTTCCGCCGTGCGCCCCAAGCCCCAGTGATTCTCCAAGCCCATGATCACGCCCAATGACTCGGCCTTCTTCGCTAATTCCTGATAGCTATCGATCACCCATTTAAAGCCTTCGTCGTCGGTATAGCCTTCCAAGCGTGGCTCGATCCCTTTATTCTTCATCAGCTCATCAAAATTCTTGCTCGTTCCCCAGCGCCCCGTGTTGACGCGAATCGTCGGAATGCCCAATTGATAAGCGATCTCCAAGCATTTGGTGGTATGTTCGATGTTCTTTTGGCGCACTTCCTTATCCGGCGAGACAAATGTTTGATGCGTCGATAGACCCATCAAGTCGAGACCCAGTAGGAAGGCTTTGCGTTTGAGTTGATTGAGATACGCCTGCGAGTCTCCATCCATTTGCACATGGAGAATCTCGACCCCGTCAAAGCCCATATCAGCTGCCAGTTCGATGCACTTATCGACGGGCACATTCTGATCGCTGCCGAACTTGAAGAACGAATAGGTCGAGACGCCAAAGCGTTGCGGTGGCACGGTCGACTTGGCGGCCGGTTCCTCGGCAGCTTGCGTAGCGCCGCCAGCGGCCAACGCGGCGGCGGTCGATAAGGCGGCGGATTGAGTCATGAACGAGCGACGGTGAAGGGACATGGGTCAAAAATCCGGTAACAAGTAAAATGACATGAATAGCGGCGACTACTAGCATACCAACTCGCGGGCGCGATGCGACAGTTTTCGGCGCCTGAAACTCGCATCACCCTGGCCGGGTAGATATACTGTCGCTCAGAGGATTTCCGCTCCTTCCAACGAACCTCTTCATCAGGAATTCTCCTTTGAAATTAACTTACACCGCGTTACTACTCCTCACCGCGATCTGCGCGCTGTCCAGCTTCTGCCCATCGCTGCTGGCGGAAGAAAAAGTTGCCTTGCGCCCGCTCGACGAATACATCGCCAAACCGGACGCCAGCTACAAGTGGACCAAACGCCGCGAGGGGACGCTCGGCGTCACCAAGTACGCCGAACTGACGCTCACGTCGCAAACCTGGCATGACATCGTCTGGAAGCACCAACTCTTCGTACTGAAGCCTTCCTCCGCACCGGCTGATGCTAAGCATGCGTTGCTCTTCATCGCTGGCGGTGGTTGGAAAGACGAACTCGCCGCGCCCCCAGAGGCCGATACCAAGCTCCCTGGCGAGGCTCGCATGCTCGCGCTGGTGGCGGAACAACTCAAAACACCGATCGCCATCCTGCTGCATGTGCCGCAACAGCCGATCTTCGATGGCAAAGTGGAAGACGAAATCATCGCGCTCACCTTTGAAAACTACCTCCGCTCGGGCGAGAGCGATTGGCCGCTGCTGCTCCCGATGGTGAAGAGCGCCGTCCGCGGCATGGACGCAACCCAAGAGTTTGCCAGCCAAGAATGGGATCTCAAACTCAACACGTTCACCGTCAGCGGAGCTTCGAAAAGGGGCTGGACGACTTGGCTTACTGGCGCTGTCGACAAGCGCGCCGTGGCGCTCGCGCCGATGGTAATTGATGTGCTCAACATGGGTCCGCAAATGAAACATCAAAAGGCGACCTGGGGCGATTTGTCGGAGCAAGTTTCCGATTACAAAGAACGCGGCCTCGAT
>JBGSHH010000775.1:0-2307 GCA_041752355.1 Pirellulaceae bacterium
AAAGTACACGAAAGCCATCGCTCGATGGTGGAAGTCGGCGGCGGGCCGATCACCATCGGACGCGACGCTGGAAACACGGTGGTGCTTAATAGCCCGCTTGTTTCCCGACGCCACGCTGTCGTCGAACGGAACGATGGCCAACTGCAGATTGCCAACGTCGGCCTCAACAGCTGCATGGTCGGCGAGCGCGAACTATTCGGCGGGCAAATGGTCGTGCTTGACCCGCGCGAGAAGGTCCGCATCTGGCCTTTTTCTCTCACCTTTGAAGCCGAAACGGTCCACGAGCTGACACGCGAGGAAGTCAACGCGCACTTGCTGTCGGTGATGTCCGATCTGGAACTGCGAATTCACAAGCAATTGCTCGAACGGCTCGACTTGTTCGAACTGGAAAGCAATCGCATGTCGGCGCGCGAGCGGATTCTATTGCTAGAGAACAATATCGACGATGTCTGCCGGGAGTTGAACGTCTTCGGCAATCAAAACGATACGCTGCTAGAAGAACTCTCCGGCCTCGCGTTACGTGATTTGCTGTTACATCAGCTCATCATGGCCCCCGGCATGGATGACACGCTGCAACCGGCCAACATCACATCCAACGAACTCGACGTCCCCGCGACGCTCGTACCCGAACGCGAGACCGAACTCACCAGCCTGCTCATGTTCGCGCGGACCAAGCTCGCGCTCGATAAACAGATCGATGTCACCGCGCAAGTGCAATGCGTTGAGGATGGCTTTAGCGACATCTTTCCGCTCATTCGGCCGCATTTGCATGGCGAATTGCGGCGATATGTGATTTTGCGGACGCTCAAAAAGGCGCTCAAGGACACGGTCTTCGGCTTTGGGCCACTGCAAGACTTGCTTCGCGCCCCAACCGTCACGGAAATCATGGTGATCGCCAGTGATCAGATTTATGTCGAGCGCGGTGGCATTATCGAGCGCTCGGGACGCAGATTTATTTCGGAAGATGTGACCGAAGCCATCGTGGAACGGATCGTGGCGCAAGTGGGTCGTCGCATTGATAAAAGTCAACCGCTTGTTGACGCGCGCCTGCCGGATGGTTCGCGCGTCAATGCGATTATACCGCCGCTGGCGGTGAAGGGGCCTTGCCTGACGATTCGCAAGTTTCCGGCTCAGCGCTTCACGATGGAGAACTTAATCGAAATCGGTTCGCTCACCGAGCAAGCGGCATTGTTCTTGCGATCCTGCGTCATCGATAACCGGAATATCCTCATCAGTGGAGGCACTGGCACCGGCAAGACAACGTTCCTCAATGTACTCAGTAGTTTCGTGCCGCAGAAGCAACGCATTGTCACGATTGAAGACACAACGGAACTACGTCTGCACCAAGAGCATGTCGTGACCCTTGAATGTCGCCCGGCCAACGTCGAGGGAAGCGGCGCATACACAATTCGTGACCTGCTCAAAAACGCCTTGCGAATGCGGCCGGATCGCATCATTGTCGGCGAATGCCGCGGACCGGAAGCGCTTGATATGCTGCAGGCGATGAACACTGGTCACGATGGCTCGATGACCACAGTTCATGCCAATAGCGCTGCCGAAGTGATCGAACGCTTGGAAGTGTTGGTATTGATGGCGGCCGATTTGCCCGTTGTTTCCATTCATCGACAAATCGAATCAGCGATCGATATTATCGTACATATCTCGCGCAGGCCGGGAGGGAAACGGGTTGTAACGCAAATCTCGGAAGTCAACGAAATCGATATCGATTCTCATCTGGTCATCATTCGCGACATTTTCAACTATCGCGATGGCTTGTCGCTGCAACCGACAGGCTACTTGCCTTCGTTTGTCGATGAGCTTGTCCAAAAGCGTCTGTTGGATGTGGAGTTTCTCTATGCTCGCAACAAAGGGCAAGTGCGAAGTAGCAGCGTCGTGAACGATCCACGCCTCCCACCGTCAGGTCAGAACCGGCCAATCCTACCGAGCCAGGAGCGCCGCGATGGGTAATGAAGCACCAAGCGCGTTGCCGCTCATTAGCACTGTGCTATTCGGCATTTCCTGGGCAGGCATCGCGCTGGCCGGGCATCCGTTCGCGGTAAATGGATTGAACTACGTCGAGAATGACCTGACCGAGAAGCTGCGCGCCTTGCGGATGCAGACGCGATACTTGCGCGTCTATCTCGTGCTGTGGCTGATCGTAATGGGCTGCATCTTGGCGGTGCTGGGGATTTGGTTCGAGAGTTTCGTGGTGGCGGTACTGCTCTGCGTATTGCTGGCCAGTGCGCCGTGGTATTTGATTCGCCGTCTGGCGGAGCAACGTCGCGAGCGTGTGGAAATGCAATTGGC
>JBGSHH010000776.1:0-3189 GCA_041752355.1 Pirellulaceae bacterium
GTCGATTTGAATCAAAAGGTTCGCGAGTCCGTCGATTACACGATCCGTCTGGAAACCGGCATTCAAACTCCCGAAGAAACGCTTGAGTGCGGGAGTGGTTCGTGTCGCGATTCCGCTTGGATGTTGGTGCAAGCTCTGCGACACAGTGGTATCGCGGCGCGCTTTGTGAGCGGCTATTCGATTCAACTCACCGCCGATATCAAAGCTTTGGATGGGCCATCCGGCGTCGAAAAAGACGTCTGCGATTTGCACGCCTGGGCGGAAGCGTACTTGCCTGGTGCCGGCTGGGTCGGCATGGATGCAACGAGTGGCCTGCTCACAGGCGAGGGGCATATTCCGCTTGCCGCCACACCTGACCCCAATAGCGCCGCGCCGATCACCGGCACGCTCGGCGAGAAATGCGAGAGCGATTTTTCGTTCAGCATGACCGTCACCCGCGTTCACGAAGATCCACGCGTCACCAAGCCTTATACTGAAGAGGAATGGGCGAAGATCGAAAAACTCGGCCATGCAATCGATGAACGGTTGGACGCTGGCGATGTGCGCTTGACGATGGGTGGCGAGCCAACCTTCGTCTCGATCGATGATATGGAAGGCGCGGAATGGAATACCGATGCCGTGGGTCCGACGAAGCGTAAACTTGCCGATAAGCTCATCAAGCGCCTCAAGGGGCATTTTGCTCCCGGTGGACTTTTGCACTACGGCCAAGGGAAATGGTACCCAGGCGAGTCGCTACCCCGCTGGGCGTTTGGTTGCTACTGGCGGCGCGATGGTCAGCCGATCTGGCTCAATCCCGAATTGTTTGCCGATGAAACCAAACAATATGGTTTCGATTGGCCTCATGCGGAGCAATTTGCGCATCGCTTGACCGAGCGACTGGGACTCGATTCCAAGTGGGTGATTCCCGCGTATGAAGACGCCTGGTACTACCTCTGGCGCGAACGCCGCTTGCCGACCAATGTGGATCCGCTTAAGTCTCGTCTGGACGATAAAGAAGAACGGGCGCGTCTCACAAAGATTTTCGAGAAGGGCTTGAACCAGGTTGCCGGGCATGTGCTGCCGCTGAAGAAGATTTACAGCCCCGATGGCACGAGTCGCTGGTCGACGGGCCCATGGTTTGTGCGTCAGGAACACATGTTTCTCATTCCTGGCGATTCGTCGATGGGATTTCGCTTGCCGCTGGATAGCTTGCCTTGGCTGGCCGAAGCCGAACGGCCCAAGCTCTACGAACGCGACCCGGCCGAAGCGCGCGTCGAATTGCCGCCACATCCCGCTTACGCGACGCAAGCCTTTGTGCCAGCGGCGCAGCGTGCTCGTCGGCCCCAGGGCGCGGTTGCGTATCATGGCGGCGGAAGCAGCGACTGGTCCGGCGAAGGGGATGATTACGAACATTTGCTGGCTACCGCACCCCTGCGTCCGCATCACAAACTCGGCAATGGCAATGGCCATCATGACGACGAATTCGCCGCCGTTCGCGGCGACCAGCGCCGACTCGATCGGGGCGACAATGGTCAGGGCGATAACGCCGATCCCTTCGGCCAATGGTGGCGCGAGCAAGAGATCACCTCGCCCGAGCATGATGACTCTTTCAATGTCGTGCGCACCGCGATTTGCATCGAGCCTCGCGATGGTCGCTTGCACGTCTTCATGCCGCCGGCGGAACACTTGGAAGACTATCTCGACTTGTGCGCCCGCATCGAAGCGACTGCTGCCGAACTCGATCGCCCTGTCGTGATCGAAGGCTATTTGCCGCCGCATGATCCGCGTATCAACCATATTAAGGTCACACCCGATCCGGGCGTGATCGAAGTGAACATTCATCCCGCGCACAACTGGGACGAAGTGGTTCACAATACGAAAACCGTTTACGAAGAAGCCCGCCTCACGCGCTTAGGCACGGAAAAGTTTCAGCTCGATGGTCGTCACGCTGGCACAGGCGGTGGCAATCACGTGGTGCTGGGTGGTGCGACCCCCAAAGACAGCCCCTTCTTGCGCCGTCCCGATTTGTTGCGGAGTTTGGTGGGCTATTGGATCAATCATCCATCGCTGTCGTACTTGTTCAGCGGCATGTTCATCGGCCCCACGAGTCAGGCACCGCGAGTCGATGAAGGTCGCCGCGATGCGTTATATCAATTGCAACTTGCGTTTCAAGAGATTCCCGAGACGGGAACTTGTCCACCTTGGCTCGTCGATCGCATCTTCCGCAACTTGTTGATCGATCTGACTGGCAACACCCATCGCGCCGAGTTCTGCATCGACAAGCTCTTCTCGCCCGATTCGTCGAGTGGACGTCTGGGGCTGGTCGAGTTCCGCGCCTTCGAGATGCCTCCCCATGCTCGCATGAGCATCACGCAGCAGTTGCTGCTCCGTGCGTTGGTGGCGAAGTTCTGGGAAGATCCGTATCGCGAGAAGTTGGTCGATTGGAACACCACGCTGCACGATCGCTTCTTGCTGCCGTACTTCGTAAAGCAAGATTTTACGGATGTCATCGAGGATCTGAACGATCATCAGTTTCCTCTCGATGTTCGTTGGTTCGAGCCCCATTTTGAGTTCCGCTTCCCCGTGATTGGCGAGTTCACCCAGCGCGCCATCCATGTCGAGTTGCGAACCGCTATCGAGCCGTGGTATGTCCTCGGCGAGGATGGGACGGCAGGCGGCACCGTGCGATACGTCGATTCGTCGGTCGAGCGTTTGCAAGTGCTGGTGCAAGGTATGACGGATCCGCGACATATTGTCACGATCAATGGTCGTCGCTTGCCGCTGCATCCCACCGGCACCGAAGGGGAATATGTTGCTGGCTTGCGCTACCGCGCTTGGCAACCACCTAATTGCCTGCACCCCACCATTCCCGTCGATGCGCCGCTCGTGTTCGACGTGCTCGATACATGGATGAAGCGGTCGATTGGCGGTTGCGTCTATCAAGTGTCGCATCCAGGCGGGCGGAGTCATGAGACGTTCCCCGTGAACAGTTACGAGGCGGAGTCGCGGCGCGTGGCGCGCTTTTTCAAACATGGCCATACGCCCGGCAAGATGCCGATACCACCTGTCGAACCCAATGCCGAATTCCCTCTGACGATGGACTTGCGTCGGGGTAAGTAGCATTGCGAGTGCAAATCGTGGATAGTAGGGGAGTGTTCGAACTCGTCGGTCAAGTCGGAAGTTTGCCATGCGAGTCGCTTTGCGGCTTGC
>JBGSHH010000777.1:0-5984 GCA_041752355.1 Pirellulaceae bacterium
GATCGGTTGCGCATCAAACCGTGTTTGCCTGCCGACTGGGACAGTTTCAAGATTCACTATCGATTTCGCGAGACGTTCTATCACATCACGATTCACAACACGGGGGCCAACGCCACGGCATGTCGCATGGTCTTGGACGGCGTCGAATTGTCCGAAGACTTTGTAACGCTCGTCGACGACCGCCAAGATCACCATGTTGAGGTGGAAGTACAAGCTCTCGATCGTGCCACACAGCCGGCCAATCGCGTTGCCGGCCAGCACTTTGCAGGCCCACCGCCGACCACTTTCCAATCCATCCCACAATAGGCGGCAGGCAACAGTAAGCATCGCGGACCGTGCCAAGGTGGTCGGCGAGATACCAGTTGGTTTCGTTGGGTGAGCCGAGGAACTCGCTGGCGAGAATCTGATCGACGGCGGGGCCGAATAAGTTGCGGCGTTCCAGCGAACCACCGTCGTCGAACTGCAAGGCGATGTGCGCGCCGTCATAGACATATTGCTATTGCCATCGATATCAACTCACTTGCGCACACGGCGATCTAGCGTGTCGTACTCGTAGGCGGCTTGCTTGGTCGTCGCGTGCGAGGAATTCTTGAACGTCACTAGCGTCAGGCGGTTGCGATAGTCCCAGGTGTATTCGATCGTCTCGCCGGTTGTCTTGTTGGTGCATTGCGACCAAGTATCGCCCAGAACGTCGCAAGTTTTTGGGTGGCCCTTTCTTGGCCCTTTCTTGGCCTTTGTTATCGGGGTCCACCTCAAAAATCAAATTGCCAATGAATTAACCGCCGCTTCTATTTTCGCACCATACGCCATTCTCAATTCCAACATCTGCCAATGTCGTGGGAGTCCCATGTTCTGATTGATAGAAGTGTTCTGCACGATCGACTACTTTTAGCTCCCAGCAGCCAATCATTCGACAATGAATTATTGACTGACACTCGAACAGTTCACGACGGAGACTGCGGAGAATCTCGCGCGACGGGCATGCTGCATCTTCTAGTATCTCAACTAGTACTTGTAGGTGCTGGGCGATAAAAGCGACTTCAATATTTGAAATAAGCCATTTTGATCGGAAGCGATTCCCGAGTGCGCGAAGCCAGTCTGGCGTTCTGAGACGGATTGCGGCGATCTCCTCGCGATCAACAATGTGGTCTATACTCGAAAGCTTAATATAGTATGCAGCGATCGCTTTAACCAACGCGAGCCGCGATGGCACGTAGAACATCTTTAGCTCGCTCCACATTTCATTCGCATCGACCGTTGCGAGCCAGTGAACCGATCGCTCACCTTGTCGGCATACGAAAAAGGTCGCGATCAATGTCTGTCGGTGTAGTCTAGGCATAGTGTTTGTATCCCCAATTTTCAGAGTCATTGCTCGAACCATCTCCAGAACTCCCAGAATCTTGGTGCCGTCCAATAATCCGGATTGAGATTGTTGATCGGTAGCGAGCCATCCGCTGGGATTCTTGCGGTTAGCTGTTCTTCGGATACACCATGAGTTGGGATTTCCCTTCCAGTGCGATCAAATTCAACATATGCACCTTCTTTATCCGCGCCAAGTTGCGCTTTGGGTCCTACCCTATGTCCATTCGTATGAGAATCAGGACGACGTGGCCCAAATGGTGGTCCAACTTCAACGTGAACGCAATGATCACGCGAAACATCGATGGCACCTTTTGATTTAATTTCCGCAAGGTATTCGACGCTAGTATGGTGCCGATTGCGAGGACGAGGAATGCTTGGGGCGTCTTGAGATAGACCCGCTGCGAGTCCGGCACCAACTAGAATAACGTCAGTACCCAATGCCATAGCGCGCCATCCACTTCCCATTTCCGACTGCCTGGGCCCCATGATATTTCGCGGATCAGGATTGAAGGTTTGAAAAAGGACAGCACCATCGCGGACAAAATTGCTTGAACCAGACATCAATGCGGCAGCTTCAGCACCGCCTTCAATCAACCAATCACCTGAGCTATGAACCGAATTACCGATATTCCCAACAGTATTAGCAGAGTAGTGGCTGGCGGCGTTGTACGTGAAATCGACCCGTTTATCCGCCACGGCGTTGCCGCCAACCTGATCCTCCTGCGTCACCTGCGCGAGGCTGGCGGTGCCTCTATTTGGCGGCGATCCGCGAGAATTATAAAATGTCGTAAGGTGTTTATGCGATGAGGCTTATGGCAAATGGATGGCGGTGGTGTGCATTTTGGTGTGGCGCGCTCGTCAAGTATCTGTAGAGCGTTTTGTCTCGCGGTTAGTCTGATCGGAAGGAAATAAACGATGCATCCCTCGCACGAACACCTGCAAGGCTTGGTTCTGGGAACCCTGCCGGAGTCGGATGCGGAGCACGTGTGCGAACATGTCGAGCATTGCCCGACCTGCGAGGAAACGATTCGTGGCCTGGAGGCCAGCGAGGATACTTATATTTCGTCGCTCCGCGCTCGAACACAGCCGAGTGCCTATTCGCAAGAATCCGACTGTGATCGGCTGGTCGATATGCTGCAGAAGTTTGGCCACGAGCCATCGATTAGCCCTGCGCAGGTTGGCGCGGAAGTTCCCGCCGCTGAAGCCGAGCTGGGGCAGCTCGGGCAATATGCTCTGCTCGCCAAGATCGGCGAAGGGGGCATGGGTGCGGTCTACAAAGCGCGCCATATCAAGCTCGACAAGATCGTCGCCATCAAGGTGCTGCCAGCGGAGCGAATGAAGGATAAGCAGGCGGTGGCGCGCTTCGAGCGCGAGATGCGAGCGGTCGGCAAACTCGAACATCCCAACATCGTGCGCGCTATGGACGCCGGAGAGGTGGAAGGTATGAACTTTCTGGTGATGGAATATGTGCAAGGCTTGGACTTATCGCAGGTTGTCAAGCAGCATGGCCCGTTGCCGATCGCCGACGCTTGTGAGTTGATACGGCAGGCGGCGGTGGGACTGGATGAAGCGTTCGACAATGGCATGGTGCATCGCGACATTAAGCCCAGCAATCTGATTCTGGCCGATCGCAAGCGCAAGCCGCCGGTAGTCAAAATTCTCGATATGGGTTTGGCGTTGCTATCGGAAGCGCATTCGCAGGAGAACGAAGGGCTCACGACGACCGGCCAAATGATGGGGACGCTCGACTACATGGCTCCCGAGCAGGGTGGCGATAGCAAGCACATCGATATCCGCGCCGATATCTACGCGTTGGGCGCGACGTTTTATCGATTGTTGTGCGGCGAAGTGATTTATCATGGCGCGAAATACACCACGCCGGTGCAAAAAATGATGGCCTTGGCGGTGACGCCGGCCCCCGCGATTCAAAGTCGCCGCGCAGGCATTCCCGATGGCGTGGCGGCAATCGTGCATCGCATGCTCGAAAAGAATCCAGGCGATCGCTATGCCACGCCGCAGGATGTCGTGGATGCGCTGGAACCTTTCTGTGCAGGTGCCAGCTTGCGCAAACTGCTGGAAGAGAAGCCTCTGGGCGAGCAGGCGGTGTCGGAATCGGCGATGTTGGCCACGGAGTTGGGCGCTGCCAACAGTGGTGTCGATACGGATGTGACGTCGGAAAGTCTGGCGCAAGTTGCCGCACTGGCCGAGCCGACGGCGGTGACGATTACGCCAGTACGTAAGCCAGTAGTTGCTCCGTCTAAGCCGCGTTCAAAGACATCGGCCGCGCGCAAAATCCCCACGAACATGCTCATCGCTGGCGGTGGTGGTTTGCTTGGTATTCTGGCGCTGCTGGGGGCGATGATCTTTTACTTCCAGACACCCAACGGCACGCTGCGCGTGGAGATCAACGATCCGAGCGTGGAAGTGACCGTCAAAGGCACCGACATTGTTCTCAAGCAAGCCGACAAGGAAGAAATCTCCCTCACGCCAGGCGAGCGCACGTTGATTGTCAAACGGGGTGACTTTCAGTTCGAGACGCGCGACTTTGAACTGAAGAAAGGTGTAACGACCACGATCAGGGTCGAACTGCTTCCAGGCAAAGTGCAAGTCGCGATGGCCGATGGAAGTATTCTCGGCGAAAAGGCGACACTCGAGCCAGAAGTATCTGCAGGTGCCAAGCCGCTCGACACGGCCCTTCAATTCGACGGCGACGACGTCGTCGAGATTCCTTCGCTCAATTTCGATCCGCAAGGTTCCTACACCTTAGAAGGCTACATCACGTCGCCGGTCAAAGCCGATCAAGGGGCAGGGCTCGCGTTCGGCATGCCACAGCAATCCTTTCTTTCTTTCACCAAGTCGAGTGACTGGCGGTGGGTGTATGTTCCCCAGCGACGCAATGCGCGAACGGAAATAGCGATTGCCGGGGCACCAGCGCAGCAGACGCGGACCCATTTGGCCTGCGTGCGCGATGGCAAGACGCATCGCTTGTACGTCGGTGGCAAGCTCTTCCACAAGACAGCCGAAGTTCCGTCGCCCGCTGGCGGCACGTCACCGTTTCAGATCGGTGCCGAATTCCGCGGCATTATAGACGAACTCCAGGTGTCGAAGATCGCCCGTTACACGTCCGACTTCGCGCCGCCAGCGCGCATCTCGCCCGACGCCGACACGCTCGCCCTCTACCACTTCGACGAGGGCAGCGGCGACATCCTCAAAGACTCCTCCGGCCACAATCACCACGGCAAGATCGTAGGCGCGAAGTGGGTGAAGGCGGAATCCGGCTCCGCGCCGAGCGTCGTCGCTGAGCGCGGACCCCAACATGGATTGGAATTTCACAAACTCCAGGACAGCGTCGAGTTGCCACCCTTGCCGCTAGCGTTTGACCAACCCTTTACCGTCGAAGCTTGGCTCGAACCTCGCGACGGAACGCCCTTCGCTTCTTGGTTGGTATTTGGCGATACCAACCACTTAGCGCTCCGCAACATCAAGTCGACCAACTTTTGGCAAATGGCGGTGGAGAATCCCGGCTACAACCATTGGTACATCGCTCAGCCAGCGCTGGTGGACTGGAAGGACCTAAAGGGACGCAGGGCGCATCTTGTCGGCCAGTGGACGGGCGAAAAGATGCAATTGTTCATCGACGGCAAGCTTGTTACCGCTGATCCGGTCATTCAGTTGCAAGACGCCTTCCCCGACTTCAAAGCCTTCGTCAAAGAGCGTTGGAAAGACCTTTCGACCACCCCTTTGAGAATCGGCGGATTTACCGAAGGGGACGCGGAAACACCAGACAACTACGGAGGCAAAATCTACTCCGTTCGCGTTTCCCGCGGCGTGCGCTACCCCAAAGACTTTGAACCCCAAGAACTCGCGCCCGACGCCAACACCATCGCTTGCTATGAATTCCGCGAAGGCCAAGGCGATGTGCTCAAAGACTCCTCCGGCAATAAGCACCACGGCAAGATCGTGGGGGCGAAGTGGGTGCAGGGTGGCAATGATTTTGCCGACCAGGCCGCCGTCGCCAGCTGGCTGCTGAAGAATCAGAAGATCTGGAGTATCGGCTTCGACGTCGATGGTCAGTTGCAGAGGTCACACTTGGTGCCCAGCGGCGAGTGTAAGGTCCGCGAGCTGAGTTTCCACACCGCCAACAATGGCGGCAAACTGTTGGAAGGGGACATCCCACGGCTGGCCGTGTTTACCGATTTGGAATACCTCGACGTAAGCCGCTCGCCCCTGACCGATGCCGAACTAGCGACCCTCGCGCCGTTGAAAAAACTGAAGTTCCTGTCGGTAGATATGACAAACCTGACGCCTGCGGCCGTGGCGACGATTCGGTCGTTTCCACAGCTTGAAACCCTGGCTGTACCCATCACCGACGACTGGCTCAAGCCCCTGGCAGGCATGCCTTCCATTCGCAGGTTGCAGTACCATCGCGTAGAACTTTCGCCGCAGGCGATGGAATGGTTTACGCAGTATCCGAACTTAGAGCAATTGACTTTCGAAGAATGCGGCAGCTGGACGCAGGAGAAGCTCGCGCATTTGAAGAACTGCCGAAAACTGCGCAAGCTGCAACTGAGTCACACTCCGCTCGAGGACGACAGCGTCGCAATCCTGAGCGAACTGAAAGG
>JBGSHH010000778.1:0-8542 GCA_041752355.1 Pirellulaceae bacterium
GGGCCCGAGATCGACTTTGATATTCAACTCGTGCTGCGGGGCGATCAGGTGCCAGTTTGTCAACTCGGCGAGCAGGGAAGTAACTCCGCGCGTTTGGGCTGGAACATGTGGCTGCCGACCACAACGCCGCACACCGATCGCGACGACGCCGTGTTTGACTCGCGCGATGCCGCATAACCGGCCCAAGTCGCAGCATAGGCGGAACCGCTAGGAATTGGCTGTTCCGCAATCTTTCGCATGTGCTAGCGGCAGCGTGTCTCGCGTGCCGAACTTCTCGATACACGTTCGCGCACTCGTTCCGATCTGGATGAGCCCTCATTATGTCGCAGCAAGCCGTTCATTGGCATGAAGGAATGTTCCTTCGCCCTCAACACTTCCAAGCTTCGGAACGCCACGTTCGTCATTGGACAGGGCTGAATTCGCGGCTCGACTGCCACTATAACTGGGGCTTGCGACGGCTGGATCTCGATCTCGACGCGCTAGCGAATCATCGCGTGCAGGTGCATACGCTCGAAGCCCGGTTGCGGGACGGTTCGCTGATTTCCGTCCCTGGCGACGCGCGACTCACGGAATGCGATCTGCGAGCGGCTTTCGCCAAGGAGAGCGTTGTCACGGTTTATCTCGGCGTGCCGCTATTACAAGTCGCGCGGGGCAATGTCACCGCTAGCGCTGCCGCGGATACCTCGCGGTATTTGCTCGATGAACAAGAGATCGAAGACGAAAACACCGGTCTCAATCCGCAGCGCATTAAAGTGCGGTTGCTCAACGTGCAATTGCTAACGTCGAGCCAGGATCGCACTGGCTACGAAACATTGCCATTGGCGCGCGTCAAACGCGCCGATCGCGCGGAAGCGGCGCCGGAACTGGATGAGACCTACATCCCGCCGCTCTTGGGGTGTGATGCTTGGAACCCGCTGTCGAGCAACATTCTGCATCCGATTTATGACCGACTCGGCAAGAAGATCGACTTGTTGTCGCAGCAGATTACTTCGCGAGCGATCACGTTCGATAGCCAGGGTCAAGGGGATCGGCAACTACTGGAACAATTGCGCGTGATGAACGAAACGTTCGCGCCGCTGGGCGTGCATGCCTTCGCGCAAGGAGTGCATCCTTACGATGTTTATCTGGAGCTGTGCCGCCTGGTGGGACGCTTGTCGGTCTTTGGGCCGGCGCGTCGTCCGCCACAGTTGCCGCGTTACGATCACGACGACCTCGGCACGTGCTACTGGCGGGCAAAGCAGTACATCGACGAGTTGCTCGATGTCGTCATCGAACCGGAGTATCGCGAACGACCCTTCATTGGCGCTGGCTTGCGGATGCAAGTGTCGCTCGAACCAGCCTGGCTGGAAGCGGGACGCGAATTGTTCGTCGGCGTGCAATCGCCCCTGTCGGCGGAGCAAACCGAGAAGTTGCTCAATCGCGGTCTGGACATGAAGATCGGCAGCAGCGATCGGGTCGACGAGACGTTCCGACTCGGCAAAGCGGGACTAAAATTCGCCTATGCCGAACGTCCGCCACGTGCCTTGCCGCAACGCCCTGGCTTGTTCTACTTCCAAATCGATCGCGCGGCGCAATCGGAAGAATGGGATGCCGTGAAGCATTCGCTCGCGCTGGCGATTCGACTCAACGAGAACCTGATCTCCGGCAACATCCAAGGCGAGCGCGTGCTGACCATCAACACCGGCGGCCAGGCGATGTCGTTGCAGTTTTTGCTGCTGGTGACGCAACAGGGGTAGATCCAACACGAACCCTTTCGCGTCCACGAGGATCGTCGCTGTTCTCAGCGAGAAAGCTCACGCCATGTGTACCACTAGCTTGCCTGCGATCGCACCACAACGCCGCCGCATCGTACCGCGGCGGCGTGTGACATCGCTCGCGAATGATGCCAGCAGCACGATGGTGTTGGCGCAAGATCAGGCGTTGCGCGTGATCTCACCGAGTGGTCAAACGTTGTTGGCGATTGCTTGGACCGCGCAGGGCCCGATCATTCAACTAGGCGAAGAGGATGTCGCGTTACAGGCGATCGGCAAGTTGAGCATCGATGCCCGCGAGTTGCATTTGACCGCCCGCGAAGGAGATGTGGTGGTGCGAGGCGAGACGATCAGGCTGAATTGAATCCTCGCTGACGCGTCTGGTTGGTGTTATTCGGTGCGTTGCCAGATTTCCATCACACTGCGGCGACCGCGCGGTGCTTCCGGCAAGGCGACAACACGGGCTTGCGCCGTGGAAACGACGCGCTTGGCGTTGGTCAACACATCATCGCGATTGGCCTTCTTGACCATGTTGTAGTAAGCCGAAAGCTGTATCGGCGGCAACTCGGCTACTTCGCCGGCTTGCAGCAATTCGCTGTTTTGACTAGCAGGCTGTTCCGGGCGAGGCAGCGGCGGTTCGAGCGCTTCGCCGCGATAGCTCGTCACGCAACGTTGCAAGCCTTCGAGTGCCACGAGCTGAACGCGAAGCGAATTCTCCGACGGATTGCCATCTTTCTCGCTCCCCTCGACGCAGATCGACAAGGCTTCAATAGTGGTCTTCGTGCAGCAGCAACCGCGCGCGAGCGACTTGGCCGCTTCAAAGCGCACGCATTCGCTTTTATCCGCGCGTAGCGCCGCGACCAGGCCTGCTTCCGCTTCCGGATACCAATGACAATCGACCGTGCCCAAGAATCGTACCGCCAACACGCGTTGCTTCGCTGCTGCTTGATCGGCTTGAATCTTCGCCGCTGCTCCAGCCGCGCCAGGCGCATTTTGCGCGGCGGCCGATGGTGGCAGCGGGCCATTATTGCCTGTCAGCGCACATAACGGCTTCAACGCATTCTTGAGCAGCGTTCCCAAGGGTCCATTGCAGATGGCCGTCTTGATGCCAGTGCAGCAGGTAGTCATCGATCCCCAGACCGTAGGTGTGGCAGGCGCGGCCGGAGCAGTAGTGGGAAAGCTCGGCGCCGCGACTTGCGCGCGCGCTGGCGATACTAGTAGCAACGATAGCAGGCATGCAATCAAACCCCAGGCAGAGCGCATGGCAAATCTCGCTGGTGAGGTGAAGGAACTAGCGATAAGTGGGGTGGCTTCTATCGACTGGATGCCGCGAGTGTCAAGGGAAGCTGTTACAAAACCACGATTCCGCACGAAGTTACGCAACTGTAGAAACTTCCGTTGCAGGGCCGCGTGGTTTTAGTTACAAGCCGCCCCTCTTCCATAGATTCGCGACTAGCCCCGAGCAACATCATGCGCCTATTGGCTAACCAGCGACGACATTTCCCGACCCTCTCGGCACTTTGCTGCGCACTGGGGGGAATGTTATGTCTGGGTGGTGCCTTGGCTGCGCAGGAATATGAAAGGGCCAGTTCGTACTTCCCCGAGAGCACCGCTTACACCGAAGGCGATGTCTGGACGGAGCCGCCGGTATATGTGCCGGTGTTGCCGCTGGACTTGCCACCGATCTCGCCTGCGGAGTATCAACGCCCATACGTTCAGCGACCTTATGGGGATGTCGCTCCAGTCGCCTATCAAGCGCCGTTACCTCGACCAGAGTCGCCACCGGCACCGATCACCGGCGCGGAAACACTGGAGCCGATCCCCGCCGACTATACCTTTCCCACACCGAGTTGCTTGAACGGTGGCGGTTGCGGGATGGGTGGTTGTGGCATGGGGGGCTGTGGAAGCTGCGGCGGTTGCGATACGTGCGAACCCTGTGTCGCCCGCACGCGCGCCGGTCGCTTCGCCTGCGAGCTGTATCGCGCGATCTGCTGTCCCGATCCTTGTTACGAACCGATGTGGACAGGCATTGCGAATGCGTCATTTTGGGTGGAATCGGCGCGGCCAATCACGCAAACGCGCTATCGTTGGGACGCTTCTTTCGACTTGATTTATCCCGATCGAGCGGAGTTTCTGTGGCCGAAGGTTGGCGCCCTGGGTCCCGCGGTCGCGCCCCAATCGTTGACCTTGCACGAATTGTCGATGTACACCGAAATCGCTTCCGGCGGCTTTAGCTTCTTCATCGACACGCCGTATCGCTCCTTCGATCCGACCGGTCCTGGCGCGCATGCCGCAGGCTTTAGCGATATCAGTATGGGTACCAAAAGTGTGATGTTTGACTGCGAACTGTTGCAGATCACGTTTCAATTCAAGACGATCATTCCCAGCGGCATTGGTCTCAAGGGTCTTGGCACGCAGCACGTTTCGCTGGAGCCGTCGCTGTTGATGGCGTTGAATCTATCGCCCGATAGCTACGTCCAAGCGCAGGTTTCGGAGTGGATACCGATCAGTGCCGATGCCAGCGCTGCCGGCGCGATCTTGCACTATCACGCCAGCTTGAATCATGTCCTCTGGCGATGGCAGCCGAGCGTGCCGATTATTGGAACGCTGGAAGCCAACGGCTGGTCGTTTCAAGATGGTCTCTACACCGATCCGGTACTAGGTCCGCAGTCGGCCAGCGGCGAAACCTATGTCAGTGCCGGGCCAGGCATTCGCGTTGTGGTCTGCGACAAGGTCGACTTTGGCGTCGGCACCGCGGTCTCGCTCACGGAAAATCACTGGGGCGAGCAGACCCTCCGCAGCGAATTCCGCTGGCGATACTAGGCAACGACGGAATCGCCACTCTCTATGCCTTTCCGACCCTTTTGCACACTGCCGCCAAACGTGCGAAGATGACGTCGGTTGTTTTGTACTCGCTAGCTAACTTTGAACTTCGACTGTGAATCCGTCGCCGTCACCCTCCGACGAAGCATCGCCCCCGAGCAATGAAAACTCGTGGGATCAGTTATTGCGCCCTTGGCTGGAGGAGCCGCCAAGCGATCTTTCCGCGGCGCTGCGCGCTGTGCTGGAGCAGAATCCCGATCTCTGCCGCGAATTGGAACAGATGATCGCGCTGAGTCGCGATGATTCGGCGCGCTCCTCAGGCGATGAAGTAACAATCGATCTTTCCACCCAGCGCAAGCGGGAAGACCAGGCCGCGAGTGCCGCTTCGCGCAGCGACACACGCCGCAAGCCCAGCGGCGCGTATCCAGTCTTCGGCGACTATGAATTGGTGAAGGAAATTGGACGCGGCGGCATGGGGGTCGTTTATCGCGCTCATCAAATCAGCTTGGGACGCACGGTCGCGCTGAAGATGATCCTCTCCGGTCAGTTTGCGAACACCGCCGAGGTGCAACGCTTTCGCAACGAAGCTTCCGCCGCCGCCAAGCTCGATCATCCGCATAACGAGCCGATCTACGACGTGGGGCAATGCGACGCGCGGCATTACTTCTCGATGGGCTATGTCGAAGGCCCGACGCTCGATGAAGTGCTAAAGATGAAGCCGCTGCCGGCCGATTCTGCCGCGGAGATCCTGCGGAAGTTAGCGATCGCGGTGGAGTACGCGCATCAACGCGGTATCATCCATCGCGATTTAAAGCCTGCCAATATTTTGCTCGATGAACAAGGCGAACCGCGCATCGCCGACTTTGGTTTGGCAAAACTAACCGATGGCGAAGGGGGCTTCACGGCCACAGGCGATGTTGTGGGCACGCCGAGCTACATGACACCCGAGCAAGCTGCTGGCCGCATTGACGACGTGAAGGAAACCGCCGACGTCTACGCGCTGGGGGCAATTCTGTACGCTTGCACGACAGGTCGTCCGCCGTTTCAAGCCAAGTCGCCTACCGATACGATCCTGGCCGTGCTGGAAGCTGAAGCGACCTTGCCTAGTAGTCTCAATCGCGAAACGCCGCCCGAATTGGAAGCGATCATTCTCCGCTGCTTAGAAAAGAAGCCGGAAGATCGCTATCCATCGGCCAAGGCGCTCGCCGATGACTTGGATCGCTTCCTGCTAGGCGAGCCGGTCGAAGCGCGCAACACCGACACCTGGCAACAAGTGCGGCGCTGGTGGCGACGGCAGCCGACGTTGGTGACGCATCTGGTCGTGATTGGATTCATGCTGCTGCTCTTGCAAATCATGCATTACTTCGTGGGGCGCAGCTTTGACTACATGGTCAGCATGACCTTGCTGTTTGTCGCCTGGAGCGTGACCAGTGTTTGCTTTCAGAAGATGATGGAACGTCCTCGCCGCGCGGAACTCGGACGCTATCTATGGGCGGGTGCCGATGCCGTGCTGTTGACGCTGGCGCTGTATCTATCGAGTACATCGACAGGTGGCTTGGGCGGCTTGCTGATTGGCTATCCGTTGCTGGTGGTGGCGTCAGGCTTGTTCTTTCGCGTGCGGCTGGTGCTATTTATGCTCGCATGTTGCCTGGGCGGCTATGGTCTGTTGCTGTATCTCGCGCCGGTTGAACGCCACCTGGTCTACCCGCCGTTCTACTTCGCCACCGGACTACTCGCCCTGGGTTTGGTAAGCGCCTATCAAGTGCATCGCATTCGCGTGCTCAGCCGGTACTATCATCGCGAGTTGGGGTAACTCACTCGCATTGCCGCAGCAACGCCAGAAACTCCTTCTCCAGCGGCGACTTGGCGATGCCGGGGGGCGTGACTTGCAGATAGCGAATGAGCTTCGCGGCCTGCTCCTTGTCACCGAGTTTGTACGACTGGAGCGCGACCTGATACTTCGCTTGCCACCAACGTTCGGACTGCGGCTTGCTCCCTTGCGCGATAACTCGCCACTGTGCAAGCGCTTTTTGGTGCGATGGTTTGTCGTTGCCTGTGGAAAGCAGCTCGGCGTAACCAACTTGCAGCGCGCCGCTGTTGGGGTTCAACTTCAGGAGCTTCTCGTAGGCGGCGAGTGCCAAATCGCGCTGTCCATTGGCGGCCAGCGCGGCAGCTTCGATGACCGCCAGTGCATCTCGCTGGGCGGCTTCGAGTTGATTGAGTTGCGGCTTGAGGAGTTCCAGCGAACGCAGCTGTAGGCGTGCCAGATCGCGACGGGCGTCGTCGCCCGCGGTGCGACTGAGCGTGGTCAAGGCGGCGAGCATTTCCAGCAGTTCGCGCGGATTGTTCGCCCCCAGTTGCGCGATGAGCCGTTCTGCTTCCCCTTGTTTCTTGGGCTGCGCCGCCAAGGCGATCACCGCCAGCGATCGCGCCGCTTGACGCCAGGCTTCGGGCGCTTCCGGCGCGCCATCGAGCGCAGCAACGAGCATTTCCTCAGCGGCGGCGTGACCGGTTTTAGTATGTAACAGCAGTAGGCGAGCGCCGGTGAGCGCGATGTCGCGCTGTTGATCGGTGAATTGTTGCGGCAGCGGTTCGTTAGCGGGAGCGATGAGGCCACGGAAGTACGTCGCCACTTGTCGCATGGCCGCGTCTTCGGAGGCCTTGGTCGCTTGTGCCGCTCCGTCATCGAGCAGGCTAGCCCACACCCGCGTGACATCTTGCAGCGCTTCGCCAAAGCGCGGATGCCCAATGCTTACAGCTTGATAGCTAGCAAGCGCCTTGTCAGGTTGATCTGCCTGTTCGTAGATGCGACCGAGTTCCAGACGTGCTTCGTCGGCGGAAGCAGCGCGCGGCCAGAGTTGCAGATGCTCGGCGTAGCCGGCTTGGACCTTGGTCGCCAGCAGGGGTGTTTTTGCGGCCAGTGCTCGCAGGATTCGCACACCTTGCAGATGCAACACGCCCGCCTGGCGATGGAGTTCGTCATCCGCTGGCACATGTTCGGCCAGCGTCTGGCCAGCCAGCACCATCCGCTCACCGGCCGCTTGGAGATTTTCGCGGCGCTCTTCGACGGTAGCCGCGCGAAAGGCCATCGCCAGGTAACGCGACCAATTGCCAGACTCCGCCGCCAGCTTGGCCCCTTGATCGTAGAGCTTGAGCGTTTCGTCATCGAATTGGCCTTTGAGAAAGCGGGCGTCGGCGGTACGAACCACGATCTCCAGGCTGCCATCGTCGCTGCCTGCCGAACCAATCACCAGCCACTCGCCGCGCCGCGACCAGTAGACGCCGAACGTCTTCTCGATCGCCGCCAGTTGTTCGACCGCTTGTTGGCGATAACGGGTGGCGTTCTGTGTGTCGTTGGCGGCGCTGGCTTGCTTCCAGTAGTAGACGTAGGTTTCCAAGAGCGCGAACTCGAGTTCCGGCGATGTGAGTTCGGCGCTAGGGCGACCTTCGGTGAGGAGCTTGAGCGCGGCAGCCGGTTGATTGCGCGCCAGTTCGATCCGGGCCAGTTCCGCGCGCGCTTGCTGTTGAATGGCCAACGGCGTTTCGGTTTCCAATAGCTCCTCGAAGATGCGGAGCGCTTCGCCGGATTGATTCAGCATCCGCGCGCAGAGTCCTTGATCGATCTTCACGCGCCACAGCAGCGGCTCGTCTACGGCCAACTGCGTGCGCAACTTTTCGAGTTGATCGACCGCTTGCGTGAGCGACGCCACGCGATCATCACTCCCCGTGGGATAGCAAAGTGCTTGATTGCGACGGGCGCGCGCCAGTTGATAGCGGATGTTGTTTTGTAAGGAAAAAAGTTCATCGGCGGTGAGCGCCCCTTGGGTATTCGGATCGCGTCGCGCGGCGATGGCCAGTGCGAGAGGCTTTTCGAGCGCTTCCAAATCGGCGGTCGCAGCGCGGAGGAACTTCTGCGCGGCGGCATATTCTTCCGGCGTGGCATTCGCCGCTTCCGCTTCTTGCCGGGC
>JBGSHH010000779.1:0-3247 GCA_041752355.1 Pirellulaceae bacterium
ACCGACATCGCCTGGGGTCGCGCGACATTGAACCCGACGGCGGTGGCCGACTCGAAATTGATCGTAGAAACCGTACACGGCGGCCCAAATCAGTAGCTTTTTGTTGAAACAGACTACACTGAGGTGAGATGGTCCAATAGATTTTGCAGCGCGCGGCTGTAATTCAATTACTCGCACTTGGGATTTACTGCTATGACGACGCGAGAAAAGCAAGCGGTGCGCGAGGCCAAGCCTCAAAAGCTGTTCACTGTCGAGGAAGCCAATCAAAGCCTCCCGTTGGTGAAAGCGATTACCGCCGATTTGGTGAACCTATCGCGCGAAGTGATCGAACGCCGCCAGCGTTTGGCAATGCTGATGAGTGGTCGCACTCGCGAAGCGGGCAATCCGTACTCCGACGAACTGACCGCTGTCGAAGCGGAAATCGAAAAGGACGCCCTACGGCTCCGCGAGTATGTGCAGGAATTGGTCGACTTGGGGGTCGAACCCAAGGGTGCGATGGAAGGGCTGGTCGATTTCCCATCGCTGATGGATGGCCGTGTGGTGTACCTCTGCTGGAAGTTAGGCGAAGTGGAAGTCATGCATTGGCATGAAGTCGATGCCGGCTTTGCAGGTCGGCAGGACTTGGCCGCTGGCACCATCGCTTGAGAGGCATTACAATTCGGGACCATTACCATGCGGGACTCGGTTAACGCAGTCCCGAGCGCCTTGAGGATCGGTTCGCTATGTCTCCCACCGCGATGGAAACTTCGCTGACAATTGTGGCCTACATGGCGTTGTTCGCCAGCGTCGGCATCATCTTTTTGTTCGTGAATCTGTTGGTTGGCAAGTTCCTGCGCCCCAGCAATCCGCATCCGGAAAAGCTGGAAATCTACGAATGCGGCGAGCCGACGATTGGCTCCAGCTATGTGCAATTCGACCTGCGATTCTATGTTGTCGCGTTGGTCTTTATCGTGTTTGATGTGGAAGTCGCGTTCTTGTTTCCTTGGGCCACGGTGCTCGGCAAGTCGACGAGCCTCCGCGACGAACGCCTGCCGGTGGCCACGATGTCGGCTAGTGGCGATATTGAACTCACGCCTGTCGCCAAGGACCTTTACTTAGAACTCGGCATTGCCAATCCGGCGACGCCCGTCGGCAACGACGTCAATGCCGCCAGTCAAGAAGTGCGAGCCGGCGCGCAACAACTCGCGTTGTTTAGCGCAGGCACGATGGGCATCTTCTTTGTCGTGCTGTTGGTTGGCTTCGCCTACGAGTGGAAGACGGGCGCCTTCGATTGGGTCCGGGCGGTGACGCGCGAACGTAGTGCCGCGGCAGCCGGGCAGATGGTGCGTGATCCGATCATGGAAGAGGAATTCCTCTCCGTTTGATTGAGGTCGCATTCCTCGCCGATCCGCCACTCGATTTTCAAGCACATCCGCAATTTGTCGTAGCGCACGAGGACATCCATGGCCGGCAAGAATTTTCTCGATCAGCTCAAGAAGAAGTTCGGCGACAAGATCACCGGCGCCAACGTCGAGGCGCTCGATCCGTGGATCGAAGTCGCTCCCAATGGCTTGGTGGAGGTTTGCACGTTTCTGCGCGACGATGCTGATGCGCGATTCGATCTACTCAATTGCATCTCCGGCGTTGACTACTTCGAGCCCGATCCCAAGAAGGCCGCCAAGACCGGTTGGGAGCCGCATACGGAAGTTGTCTACCACATCTCCAGCACTGTGAAGAAGCACACGCTGGTGATCAAAGTGATGCTGCCGCGCTGGAAGAACGACATCTCAGGCGAGTTGCCGGACGTGCCCTCGGTCGCGCATGTGTGGCGCACCGCCGATTGGCACGAACGCGAAGTGTTCGACCTCAGCGGTGTGAACTTCGTAGGTCATCCCGATCTGCGTCGCATCCTCTGCCCGGAAGACTGGGTCGGACACCCGCTGCGCAAAGACTACGAAATGCCACTGGAGTATCACGGCATCCGCGGGCGATAGCTCCCACAGATCGACGCCTGCTTTGTTGAACCTTGATACCGCTTTGAATTGAGAATACGGTTATGCCACTACAACTCGATGACCCGCGCGTAGTCGAATTCGATGTTCGTACCGACGAGATGTTGGTAAACATGGGACCGCAACATCCCAGCACGCACGGCGTGTTGCGTCTGGTGCTGCGAACCGATGGTGAGATCGTGTCCGAAGTGGAACCGCACATCGGCTACTTGCATCGCTGCGCCGAAAAGATTGGCGAGAATCTCACGCCGCGGCAGTACATTCCGTACACCGATCGGATGGATTATCTCGCCGGGATGAATATGAATCTCGGCTGGTCGCTGGTGGTGGAGAAGTTGCTGAACCATCAGATCTCCGAGAAGGCCCGCCACCTGCGCGTGATTATCGCGGAGATGGGGCGCATCGCCAGCCACCTGGTTGGTATGGGTGCTTATGGTTTGGATCTTGGCACGTTCAGCCCGTTTTTGTATGCCTTTCGCGAGCGCGAGAAGATTCTTGACTTGTTCGAGGAAGCTTGCGGCGCGCGGCTCACCTACAGCTATCTCACCCCTGGCGGCGCGACGGCGGATTTGCCCAAGGGCTGGATCCAAAAGTGCGAAGCCTTTTTGAAGCAGTTCGAGCCGGTGATTCAAGAGTATCACACGCTGCTGACCACCAATACCATCTTCATCAAGCGCTGCGCCAAT
This sequence comes from Pirellulaceae bacterium, assembly GCA_041752355.1. Taxonomy (GTDB): domain Bacteria; phylum Planctomycetota; class Planctomycetia; order Pirellulales; family Pirellulaceae; genus JAEZGD01. The sequence continues at coordinate 2,678 of JBGSHH010000779.1, forward strand.
ATCGGTGTGATGTCGGCGGAGATGGCGATTAGCTACGGTTGCACAGGGCCCGTGTTGCGCGGTAGTGGCGTCGATCACGATCTCCGTCGCGATGGTGAAGAGCGTTATACCGAAATGTACGATGGCTACGCGTTTGAAGTCATCGTGGAGAAGAACGGCCACTATCCCAAAGACCATAACTATCCCGCGGTGCCGCCTGAGGCGGTGCTCGGCGATTGCTGGCATCGCTTCTACGTGCGGATGTTGGAAGTGGTGCAAGCCATCGACATCGTTCGCCAGGCGTTCGACAAATACAGCACCGCTTCCGGCGATTGGGGCCAGCCGATCAAGCTCGCCACCAAGCTCCCCAAAGGCGAAGCTTACTTGGAGACCGAAGCCCCCCGCGGACAAATGGGCTTTTACATCGTTAGCGATGGCAACTCCATTCCCTATCGCGCGCGAGCGAAGAGCAGTTCGTTCTGCAATCTCTCTGTCACCCACGACCTCTGCCGCAACTGCCTCTTGGCCGACGTGCCCGCCATTGTCGGCTCGCTCGATATCGTGATGGGCGAGATAGATAGATAAGTTGCG
>JBGSHH010000780.1:0-21035 GCA_041752355.1 Pirellulaceae bacterium
GCGCGGCTTGTTCCTGGAGCCAGGCAAGATCAAACTCCAATCGCGCGCGCTAGCCATGGCGATGAGTCGCGATGGCAAGGTGTTCGCGCTGTGCCAGGATATGCAGACGATCGAGCTTTACGAAACGAATTCGCTTCGTCCGAAAAAAGTGGGGGAACTCCGCAACAGCAACTATGTCATTCTGCCTAAGTTGCAATTCACGCCGGATAACAAGCAGCTGTTGGCGGTCGGCATGAATCCGCAAGTGGCGAAGTGGGATGTAACGCGTTTCACGACCGCTGGTGAATCGCGATTGCCGGGGGCGGGCATCGACGAAGGGGTCTTGTCACCCTCGGGTCCACCACTTCCCACGCCGGTTGCGACGGCAGAGGCACCCGACACGACCACTGGCGTCTTGCCGATCAAGCTCCAGCGCAAAATCGTTTCCCCATATGCCAGCGGCGTGGCGCGGATCGTGCCGCTGACCGATGGCGAACAGTTCATTACGGCGGGACAAGGGAAAGACGCCCAGCACTTGCTGCGGTGGAGTTTGAAGGAAGATAAGATCGTGCATAAATTCGCCGAAGTTGCTGGCGATGCCACGCTTACGACCGCGACGGTGAGCAATGGAGGCACACGGCTGGCCATTGGCACACAGACCGGCGATATCATGACGTGGAGCTTGCGGAACAACGCGCCAGAAGCAATGTTTGTGGCGCACGATGGCGCGATTCCTCCCTATGGCTTGCGCTTTCATTGGAATGGCAAGGAGTTGTTATCGGGAAGTCGCGATACCCTGTTCAAAGTGTGGAAGGATGGTAGCGGCGGGAGTTTTACTGAAGACAAGTCCGGCGCGCCGATCGAATTTGTCGAGGTCGTGCCGGGCCAGGATTGGTATCTATTTGGCGGCGCGAATGGCAAGTTTAAAATCAGTTGGAAAGTGGGTGATGCCTCGTTCGATAAGGAATTCGATGCTGGGGCCACTCCGGTTCGCGCGGTCGTGTTTCACGACGATCAACGACACTTCCTCACCGGCGACGCGCAGGGGAACATTCTGTATTGGAACTACGATCACAATCTCCGGCCGATGCAGAAGTTCGTCGGACACGAAGGCGAAGTCACGACGCTCGCGATCATGCCAGACGGGAAGCACTTTGTATCGGCGGCGCGCGACAACACCTTACGGATCTGGTCGCTGATCACCGGCCAACAAGTGGCGCGCGTGGCAGCGCCGTATGTTGCTGCGGTGGCGGTGCTCAATGGTGGACGGACGTTAGTATCGGCCGCGGCACAGGGTTCACCCGATGTAGAAGCCGCCGAAAACGTTTTGGCGGTGTGGCAAGTGCCGAAGTTGCCAGCGACGCCTGATACGTCGGTCATCGATCTTCAGATCGAACAACTGCGCAAGGAGTTCGAGCAAGCACAAGCGCGCCATAACAGCGGTTTGATTACGCAGGAGGAACTGGGCAACATCGAAATGGGGCTGTTGGAGTTGCGGATCAAGCGCGCCGAAGGTGTTGGCAATCGCGAACTGGTACGCTTCTATCTGGACGAACTGCTGCGTATCCATCGCGCTGCGGTCGACCGTACGGCTAAGCTCAAAGCGGCCGGCAACGTGGCGCAGGAGTACTATGACCGCGTCGAGTCGGCCATGAAAGTGGTGGAAGCCCGCTTGAAACAGGCGACCCAAGCCACCACGCCTGAGGCGGAACCGATGGAATAATCGCCGCCCGAGGAAGTGAACCTTGTCGAAACAGGCGTGTCTGCGTATCGTTGGGTTTTGTTGTTACCACAACCAATACGCCTTCGGCAGGGTTATCGGCCATGATTCAGGCAGCGATCGAGCGTTTTGCGCAGGGAGCCGGCGTGGTGCTGGCCGCGATTGAAGGACTATCGCGCGAGGAAATGCTCGCCCTGCCGGTGCCTGGAACTTGGAGCATTCAGCAAATAGTGCTGCACTTGCTCGATAGCGATCTGGTGGCCACCGACCGCATGAAGCGCGTGATCGCCGAGGAGAAGCCGCTGCTGGTTGGTTTCAACGAAACGAAGTTCGCCGAGCGCTTGCATTACGACGCGTTGGATGTGCGGCAAGCCGCCGAGATGTTTCGCCTTAATCGCGAACTGATGGCGACAATCTTGCGCAAACTGCCGGAAGCCGATTTCGCTCGCCAAGGCGTGCATACCGAGTCGGGCCTTAAGTCGCTACTCGATTTGGTGCAGATCTATAGCGGGCATCTCGATGGCCACCTGGTGCATCTGCGTCACAAGCGCGCATTGCTCGGTAAGCCGCTCGCTGCTAATTCGTAGGATGGCGCTCTGAATCCGTGCTCTAGTCTCCTTCCATCCTGGTCGAGTAAGGAAACCCGACCTACTTTCCATTCTCTCTTTGTTGTCAGGTGCAGTTGTGGGCGATGGCGATGGTAGTCCAAATGCGGCGCGCGTCGGTGTGATCCAAGGCGTGACCGCCTACGCGCTGTGGGGTGTCTTTCCGCTGTACTTCGCAGTGCTGTTCAAGTCGGGCGTCTCCCCGTGGGAAGTGCTTTCCAATCGCATTGTTTGGTCGTGCTTCTTATTGCTAATCATTGTTTCGTGGCAGCAGCGCTGGGGCCAACTCTTTGCATCGTTGCGCCAGCGTCGGACGTTGCTTCTGCTCACCGCCAGTACCTTGTTGATCGCGACCAATTGGCTGGTGTTCCTCTACGCGGTGAACACGCAACAAGTATTGCAATCGAGTCTCGGCTATTTCATCACGCCGCTCGCGAACGTGCTCTTGGGCGTGACGGTGCTGGGCGAGCGCTTGCGTATCGGGCAATTGGTGAGCGTCGCGCTGGCGGTGATCGGCATCATCGTGTTGGCGCGGACGGGACATGAGTTTCCCTGGATCGCGCTGTTGTTGGCGATATCATTCGCTTTCTACGGGCTCTGCCGCAAGACCGTGGCAGTCGATAGCCTGTTGGGATTGACGATCGAGACGACATTGCTGGCACCGCTGGCGCTGGCATTCTTGATCGTCTGCCAGATGCAAGGAACATCGTCCGAGGTGTCATGGACGATTCAGGCCATGATGATTGGCAGCGGTTTCGCGACCGCCGCGCCGCTGCTATTGTTCGCCAGCGCCGCGCGCCGCTTGCGCTTTATCACGCTCGGTTTCCTGCAATACATTGGCCCCACACTGCAGTTCTTGGTCGCCGTGTTGTGGCTCAATGAGCCGCTCGATAGCGACAAGCTGCTCAGCTTCGCGTTCATCTGGGCCGCCGTGGCGATTTACTCCTTTGATTCGCTCCTCGCCTATCGCCGCGTACTGACTATCCAACGCTCGGCTATTCCGGTGTCGTCCACAGCGCGAAGTGTTAGCGGGACCAGCGAGTAGCCGAGAAGTGGTGAATCGCGCGGCATCACGCGGAGCGTGATGGGCAAAAAGTACTCATCACGCTCCGCGTAATGTCGTTCGAATATCCAGCGATTGGCTACGCGAGTGTCGCCAACCGCCCGAAGGATTAGCGGTACTAGCGAGTAGCCGAGAAGTAATGAATCGCGCGGCATCACGCGGAGCGTGATGGGCACAAAGTACTCATCACGCTCCGCGTGATGTTGCTGGTCGTTCCAACGATTCGCTAGGCGATAGTCGTTGCGTTGGGAATGTCTGTTGAGTATCCGTGATGTGGCAAGTCAAACGGCATCACGCGGAGCGTGTTGGGCACTATCTATGTCACCCGTATGCGCGTGCCGTGTTGCACGCTCATGATGACCTCTTCGGGGCGAATGTTCTCCGGAAAGAACACGCCACCAATCTTGGCGTTGCGAAGCGAACAGCCTTCAAGGTCGTGGTGACGCAAGTCCTGCCCGCGCAGATCGGCATCCTTGAGATAGGCGCCGCGTAGAACCACGTTGCGCAAATCCGCTTTGCGCAGATCGATGCCGCGCAAATCCGCGTTGGTCAAATCGACAACATCCTCTTCACTGCGATAGCGGTGAAAGCCGCCGATGTCGCCCACTCGCAGGCAGCGATAGGCAGGATGATTCAAGAATTTCGGCGAACAAACGGAAGACTCGTCCGGCAATTCGGTGATGGCGTGCATGTCGGGCACTCGGTTAAGGTGAGAAGACTCGTTGGACAACTCTACGTCACAGGGAAAGCCTGAGCGCGGCCGATTATGAGGATGATAGGGATTATGTGCCCATCACGCTCCGCGTGATGCTGCTAGTCGCTCCAAAGTTTGGCTAGGCGATAGATGACGCCCAGGTGGTCACGTTGGGAATGTCTGGCGAGTAGTTGTAGAGTGGGTAGTCAAATGACATCACGCGGAGCGTGATGGGCACAAAGTACTTCTTACTCCTCACTCGTCTCCATGCCTAATTGCCTCATCTTGCGATAAAGATTCGAGCGATGTAGACCCATGCGTTCCGCGGCGTCGGTCATGTTGCCACGGGCGGCTTGAATGTGACGATCGATGTACTCGATCTGAAACTTCTGCGTGGCGTCGGCCAGCGGGAGGTTTTCGTCGATCACGGACGTTGAGCCGGCGCTGGGCGAAAGAATGAACGACAGTTCGCTCGCGTCGATCTTCTCGCCCGTGGTGAGATAGGCCAGGCGTTCCATCAGATTGCGCAGTTCGCGAACATTGCCTGACCAGGAATGCGCGAGCAAGCGCTTGCGGGCATCGGCGGAAAACTTCGGCGGCTTGCGCCGCGCTTTGCGCGAAAAGTTATTCAGAAAATGTTCCGCAAGCAAAATGATATCATCGCCGCGAATCCGCAGCGGCGGCATATCGAGCGTCACCACGTTCAGGCGAAAGTACAAGTCTTCGCGGAACTTCTTTTGCCGCACCAGTTCGGCGAGATTCTGATTGGTGGCCGCCACCACGCGGGCGTCGGTGCGAATCGGTGTCGAACCGCCGACTCGGACGACAAGCTTTTCTTCCAGTACGCGCAGCAGCTTGGCTTGACCGCCGAGTGTCATATCGCCGATCTCGTCGAGAAACAACGTGCCGCCGGAGGCCAGTTCGAACTTGCCTTGCCGCGTGTCGCGCGCGTCGGTGAACGCTCCCTTTTCGTGGCCGAAGAGTTCGCTCTCCAGGAGCGTTTCGGTGAGCGCGGCGCAATTCACCGCCACCATCGGTTCGTGACGGCGCTCGCTCAACACGTGCAGCATTTGGGCGACGACTTCCTTGCCTGTGCCGTTCTCGCCAAGAATCAGAACGGCGAGTTCCGTCGGCGCGATACGCTCGATGGTTTGTCGCAGCGCGACAATCGGCGGACACTCGCCGACCAGTTCTATCCCTTCGGCCACTTGCGTCGCGAGTTGATTGCGACTCTTGAGCAACTGGCCATACTGTTGGGTTTGTTCCAAAGCCAGCGCCGCATGCCAGGCGAGTTCCAGCAGCGCTGCTTCATCGTCGTCGGTGAAATTGCCGCCGATTTTATTGATCATTTCAAACGCGCCGAACAATTCGCCGTCTTGCCCACGGAGCGGCACGCAGAGAAGCGTCTGGGTTTGAAACTTGAGTTGCTTATCGACCGAGCGATCGATCTCTTCCTGGCCCAGGTCGCCGTCGACGCGGCGCGTCTCGCCGGTGCTCACCACCTGGCCGACGATGCCTGTGTCTTCGGCGATGCGCAGTTCACCACCCGCGACGCCCAGGGCGGGACGGCCGACGAGTTGCTTGTGGGGTTTGTCCCATAGGAAGATACTCGCGCGCTCGGCGTTCAAAAGTTTAGTGGCAGCTTCCGCCATGCGCGTGAGAAGTTGATCCATGTCGAGCGTTTGTCGCCACTGGGCGGCGATCGTAAGGATTGCTTCCAAACGTGCGATTCGCCTTGAATTCTGTTGGCGATCACCGGTGGCGGCGAGCAAGCTGCGGACGAGTTCGGCGACTTCGATTAGCGCCAGGGAACCTTTGGCGGTGGCCGGCCGATACAAGGCGATCAATTCGCCGGACTGGGAGCGTGGCGCCAGCGGTGCCGCATGCCAGGGGACTCGGTTAAGCGGGCCGTCGGCATCGAGTACATCGCCGAGCAGTTCGGTCGGGAGGCTGCGCGTGGTGCCGGAGGTTGCCAGCGTTTGCCATCGCCCGCGAGTGCCGCGCACGACCGCCACGGTTTCCGCCCCCGTCGCAAGGCGGACCGCCAGTAGGCCTTGCTCTAGCGCGACAGTCGTGGACTGGACGCGAGACGCGATCTCCAGCAGTTGTCCCGCCAAGGTGGCGAGTTCGGGCGGGAAATCAAACGACGATAAGGCCCGATCTTGGTTCATGCGAAGAAGATGGTGAGAGTCGTAGGCTGTAATCGTTGTGATGTCAGCAGTGTAGAGGAGTGTTGTCGAAATGACAAATCACGATGGGAATAAAGGTTGTGTGAAGTTGGTTAGTAAATCAAAAGGATATATTGACAAAATTGAATCCAGAGGTTAGGATGGCTCGCATTTGGCAATTCGCAGGCCGTGTCAAGCTTCTTGGGTGTTAAGGCAATTGGCGGCGCAAAAGAGGAGAATGCAAGGAGTGGGAAGTTCTGGAAAAACGGGTGATTTAAGTTGTGTGAGTCGTCTTTGGGTGAATGGGTGAAAAAGATAGGATACTAGTTGGAATGCAAAATGTGCATTTTACTAGGGCGTGGTCGCCGCTAAAGAACGGCTTTTGCACTCCCTTGTATTCATCGCAAGGAGTTATAAGTAAAGGGCTTACGAAGCGGCGATACAAGAGAATCGCAACTAGCGCGAGCGGCTTGTGCAAAACGGCATCAGAGGGGGTAAGCCACCTCGTTTCCGCTTGGCCTTGCGGGGGCTAAACGGACCAAGGCGAAAGCGTTAGACTACGAGGTTTACAACTTCGCTCCGCATGTGAGGGTTTGGCGATGGGCTTGTTCGACGGCAAAAAGGGGTTGATCCTGGGGGTGGCGAACGACCGGTCCATCGCGTGGGCCATCGCCGAGGAGATCATGAAGGAGGGGGGCATCTGCGGCTTTACCCACCTGCCTGACAAGCCCGAGGACGACAAGAAGAAGAACCATCGCCGGGTCTTCAAATGCACGGAGCAGTATCCCAACAATGTAAAGTTCTTGGTGCCGCTCAACGTCCAGAGCGACGACGACATCAAGGCGGTGATGGACAAGGCCGCGGCGGAATTTGGCCAGATCGATTTTCTGCTGCATTCAATCGCCTTTGCGACGCTCGACGATTTGAATCGCGACACCATCGAAACCAGCCGCGAAGGTTTCAAACTGGCGATGGAAATCAGCGCTTATAGCCTGATGGCGGTCTGCAATGCGGCCAAGGGCATCTTGAAGCCGGCGGTGCGAGACGAGAAGCACAACCTAGTCGAATGCGGCTCGTCGGTTTTGACGATGACATATTTCGGCGGCGAAAAGTGCGTCCCAGGCTACAACGTGATGGGGATCTGCAAGGCGGCTCTGGACAGCGCGGTAAAATACCTGGCGTATGATCTGGGACCGCAGGGGGTGACCGTCAATGCGATTAGCGCTGGGCCGCTCAAGACCTTGGCCGGCAGCGCGGCAGGCGTCAACGAAATGCTGGAACTGTACGATCAAATGGCGCCAATTGGGCGGAACATTACGCATACGGAAGTCGGCAAGACCGGCGCGTTTCTGCTCAGCGATTGGGCCAGCGGTATCACCGGCGAGATCGTGCATGTCGATGGTGGTTACAACATGATGGGTTCGCCAGGGCGGTTGCTCGATAACTTGCCGAAGAAGCCGGCTTAGCAGAGCGAACAACGACAATGTGACGACTATGACTGACATCGCCATCGCCGTGGTGGAGCAGGAAGGACAGTACCTGATCGGACAGCGTCCCGCAGGCGTGGCGCTGGGTGGCCTGTGGGAATTTCCCGGCGGCAAGGTGCTGGCGAATGAATTGCCGATCCATGCGGCGATCCGCGAATGTTTGGAGGAGACGGGGCTGGCGGTGGAAGTGGTTGGAGAATATCCGCGGCACGAACACCATTACGAACATGGCGCGGTGCGACTCCGCTTCTTTCGTTGTCGTTTGCCCGATCCGACGGTTAAGCCTCGGTGGCCGTTTCGTTGGGTGCCGCGGGCGGAACTCTCGCACTACGAGTTTCCCGCTGGGAATAACGAACTTTTAACGCTCATTGTGGCGGAAGGTTAGGTAGGATGATAAGTAAGTTGGGTTTCCTAACCCAACGAAGATTAGGACGATGTTAGGAGGACGGATGCGGATATCCGTCCTACGGGATCAAGAAGTGGTTACGTTTGCGGCTTCCACACGGACTAACCATGTTGGTGAGAGAAACCAAATCCAGCCCAACAACATAATGCAAGTCACGATGGGCAAGATTGCACCGTGCAAGACCAAAAAGCGACGATAGTTTTCCGCATCAAGGGGATTCTCATCAGGCATGGGAAGATATCCGGTGATGCTGGTGACAAACGGTAGTACAACGGCGGCCAAAACCACGGCTATTTTGCCTCCCACAAACAACCAACTGTGCCGTGCACGATTGCGAAGGAGAACTCCGACCGCCAACGGAAAGGCCAGCCAGGCAACGATGACGAATGCGTGTCCGCCGAACCGATGCAGCTGACCCCATGAGTCGTCCGCGACACGCGCAATTCCCGTTGCCGCCAAGAACAGTTTCATAACAATGAGGAGAATCGCGCACCAACTTGCCACCGAGTGTGCCTGGCGGGGACGGATGTGGGCGACGAACCATCCAATCATCGCCAGTAACAGGATCAGCAAAAGCCTCGGGCTGTCCATCAGGTCACCACTACAGGGTTATCGTCGGCAAGGAAGTCGGAGTATATGATAGTTTGACTCGCTTAATTGCCTCTATGAATTCCGCTGCTATGCCTCGCGTTGGTCTCTTTATTCCTTGCTACATCGACCAACTCTATCCGCAAGTTGGTCTCGCCACGGTCGAGATCCTCGAGCGGTTGGGGGTGGAGGTCGACTATCCCGCGGGGCAGACCTGCTGCGGACAGCCGATGGCCAACACGGGCTGCGTCGAGCAAGCCCGTCCGTTGGCGTTGCGGTTTTTTGAGCTGTTCAAGCAGTATGAGTATGTCGTTTGTCCGTCGGGGAGTTGCACCGCGATGGTGCGACATCACTACGACGAATATTTTGCAGGCGTGCCGGAGTTCGACACCTTTAAGCATCGTGTGTATGAACTCTGCGAGTTTGTGGTCGATGTGCTTAAAGTCGAAAGCATCGCCGGCAAGTTTCCCCATAAGGTTGGCTTGCACAACAGTTGCCACGGATTGCGCGAGTTGCGACTGGGGAAGGGAAGCGAGACGGTTGGTCCGGCTTTCAACAAGGCGAAGCAGCTGCTCGCGTCGCTGGAAGGGATCAGCTTCGCGGAGTTATCACGGGTGGATGAATGTTGCGGCTTTGGCGGCACCTTCGCCGTGAGCGAGGAAGCGGTGAGTTGCATGATGGGGAACGATCGCGTTCACGATCATGAGCAAGCGGGTGCCGAAATTATGACCGCCAACGACATGAGCTGTTTGATGCACATGCAAGGTTTGATTTCGCGTCAGAAGAAGCCGCTGCGTGTGATGCACATCGCCGAGATATTGGCGCAAGCGTCGGCCTAGTCTCTACAACAGAATTTCCATGGTCACTGTCAGCAAGAAATTCAATCACGCCGATGACGCCGCGAAGTTCGTGGCTAACGACGAGCGTGCGCATTGGCATGATGCTTCGCTCTGGTTCGTGCGGCAAAAGCGCGATCGCATGGCCCAGTCGCTGCCGGAGTGGGAAACGCTGCGCGAAACGGCGTCGCAGATCAAAGCGTATGTCGTGTCGCATCTGGCCGACTTGCTCGAAGAATTCGAGGCCAATGCCAAGAAGCTCGGCGTGCACGTGCATTGGGCCAAGAATGCCGCGGAGCACAATGAAATTGTGCTGGGCATCTTGCAGAAGCACAATGTCAAGACGGTCGCCAAGAGCAAGTCGATGTTGACAGAAGAGTGTCATCTCAATCCGTATCTCAATCGTCATGGCATTGATGTGGTCGATACCGATTTAGGCGAGTGGATTGTGCAATTGCGCAACGAGCCACCAAGCCATATCGTGTTGCCTGCGATTCATATCAAACGCGAAGAGGTGGGCGAACTGTTCCATCAAAAGATCGGCACCGACAAAGGAGCTTCCGATCCGACGTACTTGACGCGTGCCGCGCGCGGCAAGTTGCGCGAGACTTTCATGGCGGCCGATGCTGGCATTACCGGAGTGAACTTTGCGATCGCAGAGACCGGCGGATTTGTGGTCTGCACCAACGAAGGGAACGCCGACTTGGGTGCCTCGCTGCCCAAGGTGCATATCGCCTGCATGGGGATCGAGAAATTGATTCCGCAAGCGAAGCATTTGGGCGTGTTCTTGCGACTCTTGGCGCGGAGCGCGACGGGGCAACCGATCACGACTTATTCCTCGCACTTTCATGGTCCTCGCCCTGGCGGCGAGTTGCATGTGGTGCTGGTGGATAATGGTCGCAGCGATATTTTAGCGACGGAGGATTTTCGACGTTCGCTTAATTGCATTCGTTGCGGCGCGTGCATGAACACGTGTCCGGTGTATCGACGCAGCGGCGGCTATAGCTATCACAACACGGTGCCAGGGCCGATTGGTTCGATCCTCGCCCCCAGTAACGATGCGAAGACATACTACAGCTTGCCACACGCTTGCAGTTTGTGCGGTAGTTGCACCGACGTTTGTCCTGTGAAGATTGATATACATCATCAGTTGCTCACGTGGCGACGGGAGATCGCGGCCAAAGGTTACTTGCCGTGGTCGAAGCGCGCAGGCATGGCGATGATGAGCCAACTGATGCGAAGGCCATGGCTGTTCAACATGGTAGGAAAGCTGGGGCGATTTGCGTTGCGCTGGTCGCCGAGATTTATGATCTACAATCCATTGAATCCATGGGGCAAGCAACGCGATTTGCCTCCGGCGCCAAAGAAGACGTTCCAACAGTTGTATCAAGCACGTGTCCACACTAACCCGAAGAGTTAACGAGGATGCCTTGCCTATGCGGGCGAGACGCCTGCGTTCCTCTATTTGATGCGGGCGAGACGCCCGCGCTCCACTATGCCTTCCAAAGCCGAAATTCTGGCCGCGATTCGCCGCACTGAAGTGCCTCCCAAAGAATTGCCTTCGCTCGCGCAAGACTGGATCACTTTTCCCGATCCTGAAAAGCAATTCACGGAAGTGCTTTCGCTGATCGGGGGACGTGTGGTCTTCGCCAATGATATGGCGGCAGTGCAACTCGATTTGGATCAGCATGATTTATACGTTGCCGCGCAACAAATCTGTTCGCTGGTTCCCGGCATTGCGCGGGCGAATGTCGATTTGAATGCGCTCGCTGATCCGCATGAAACAGAGACGATCGATTTCGCGGTATTGCCTGCACAATTTGCCGTGGCGGAAAATGGCGCGGTGTGGGTGACGGACGAAGCGGTGAAGCATCGCGTGCTGTACTTCATTTGCCAACATCTGGCGTTTGTTGTGCCGCGCGATCAGATTCTGAATAACATGCACGAAGCCTACGAGCGTCTCGCCTTCGATCGAGCGCGGTTTGGTGTGTTCATCTCCGGTCCATCCAAAACAGCCGACATTGAGCAATCGCTGGTGATTGGTGCGCACGGGCCAAAATCGACGACGGTGTATTTGGTGGGATAGCGGCACAGAGCTATTACTTCTGCGGGCGAAACGCCTTCACGCGATCGTCGTTGGTGGTCAGATACGGCCCGCCGATGAGATCGATGCAGTAGGGCACGGCGGGCATGACAGCGTCGAGGCATTCGGCGATGGCGCGCGGTTGGCCGGGTAGATTGATAATGAGCGATCGACCGCGAATTCCGGCCGTTTGTCGCGAGAGAATCGCCGTGGCGACTTTCGTTAATGAAACGGCCCGCATCAACTCGCCGAAGCCAGGCAGCATTTTTTGACAGACGGCGGCGGTGGCTTCGGGTGTGATATCGCGCAGGGCGGGACCGGTGCCGCCTGTGGTGACGATCAAGCAGCAGCCATCACTGTCGGCCAGTTCGATCAGCGTTTGTTCGATGAGTGGTTGCTCGTCCGCGATGATGCGGGCTTCCTCTTCCCATGCGGAAGTCAGGACGGAAGAAAAATACTCGCGAATCGCCGGTCCGCCGCGATCTTCATACTCGCCGCGACTGGCGCGATCCGAAACCGTCACGATGCCTAACTTGGCCAACATGCGAGATTCCTAATGTCAGAGAGTTACTTCCAGATGCTGGTTTCTTTTTCGTGCGGCTCACGCGCCAACTTAAGGAGGCGGATTAATTCCGCCAGATCGGTGGCGGAAAGATGGCCTAGCTGCTGCTGATGGCACTCGCGCAGTGGTTTGTCGATCTCCTTCACGAGCGCTAGTCCGGCTTCCGTCAGGCAAACGAGCACCATACGGCGGTTGTCGGGCGGGCGTTCGCGCGTGACGAGTTTACGGGCCTCCAATCGATCGAGCAGGCGGGTGATATCGGGCGCATGCGAGACCAACTTCGAGGCGAGGGTGAGCGTGGGGAGCGATTCGGGAAACTCGCCGCGCAAAAGTCGCAAGGCGTTGTATTGCTGCGGCGTGAGTCCAAATTTGCCGAAGAGCGCATCCTCGAATTCGCGCAGGCGATCGTATGTTCGCCACAGGTTGAGAAAGGCCTCCTGCGGAAGGGAATCGAAATGGCGCAGCGCGCGTCGTTTGGGAGATGTGGACATGCCCCCACAGTATTCGGATTTGCGATGGTTGTCCAGACAACGATCAAGGCTTCCTGCGCGGAGCAGTCAACTCATTTCCAAAGGTTGATCGTCGCTGGGCGACGGCGTGCCGGATGTCGAGCCGACGAGCCAATCGAATATCGGTGAGGCCATGAGAGTGGTGATGACCGCCATGATGACTAGCGTCGCGAAAAGTTCTTCCGTGATGACGCCACGTGCCAGGCCAATATTGATAATGATCAGTTCCATTAGTCCCCGAGCATTCATGAGCGTGCCGATGCCCAGGGCTTCGCGATTGGAGATGCCCGTCCAACGCGCCGCGAGCCAACAAGCGACCCCTTTGCCCACGACCGCCGCGGTGAAAACTGCCAGGCACATCAGCCAAAGAAAGGGGGAGTTCAAGAGTCCGATCTTGGTGTTCAGGCCAGAATACGTGAAGAACAAGGGTAGTAAGAGCGCGACGGCCAGCGGTTGGATGCGTCCGATGAGATCGCGCGCGACGATACCCCGTGGCATGGCTGCTCCCATGACGAATGCGCCAAATACCGCGTGCAGTCCGATCAGGTCTGTGAACCAGGCTCCCAACGCCATCAATGCCAGACAAATCGCCAGCCCTGCTTCCGTGAGCGAGTCGCGGCGAATGACCCACGTTTGGCAACGCTGTAGCACCGGACGAACGACGATCAGCGTCATGGCGACATACGCCAGCCCGCCACCGATATTCACAATCGCCTGGCTGGCGTTGTTGTCGAAACTGGCCAGCACCACGGCCAGCAAACACCAGGCGGTGGCGTCGTCGATCGCCCCTGCGCCGATCGCGACGGTTCCCATCGTTGTGCCAGTCAGTCCTTTGTAATGGATGATACGCGCGAGCATGGGAAATGCAGTGATGCACATCGACGCACCGAGAAACAACATCGCCTCCGTCACGGAGGTCTTATCTGGGAAGAGGTCGGTGTAGTGATAAAAGATCCATGCGAGCCCTGCGCCCAAGGCAAAGGGGGTAATCATTCCTGCCATCGAGACAGCGAACGAACTAAACGCATTCTTGCGCAAGATGTCCACACGAAACTCCAGGCCGACAATAAACATGTACAGCGCCAGCCCCAGTTGCGCGGCGGGAAAGAGATAGCTTTGAGTATCGCGAGATTGTTGTTGCAGATCCCAAGGAAATAGCCACTGTTGCCATTGCGGAGCCAGCAGACCAAACAGCGATGGCCCCAGGAGAACGCCAGCGATCATCTCGGCCACCACTTGAGGTTGGCCCAGTCGCGCGGCGAGCGCGCCGATCAAGCGGCAGAAGAGCAAGATCACGGCGATCTGCAGAAAGAACTGAACGGCCAATTGAACGTTGCTCATAAGCGAGTGGCGTTGCCAACGAAGGAGCCAGGGATGGGTGGTAGGGATCGCTGAGTCAGGATAATCAGTTAGACGATAGTTGTCCAGACAAGTGTTTGGGGTGTGTGCTTCCGCGCGGCGAAACATCTTCCGGATTGCAGGAAACTTTCCAGGTCATGGTCGCGTCTAACCTTCCAGATCGCTCAAGCGGCTCTTCGTAAGTGATTGGAAGCATTGATCTTAACGGCCTTGTCGGGTCGCGTTCGCAATGCGCGCCTGCTGCAATTGTTCTAAGGAAACGCTATGTTACCTCGACGCAAGTTCTTGGGAGTTGTCGCGATTGGTTCGCTAGCGGGACTGGCGCAACCGGTGTGGGGCGATGTCAATTTGGTGACGATTCCGCGCCGCGAAGAGACGCAACTCACCATCTACAACAGCGAAGACATCACGATGGTGCGGGAGAGTCGGTTGCTCACGCTCAAGAAGGGAGTCAATCGCATTCAGTTCAGTTGGGCCAATACATTGATCGATCCAACGAGTATCGATTTCCGCATTCTCGATCAGCAAGATGCGGTTAACCTGCTGGATACGACGTTCCCCGGCGGCCGCAACGACGCCTTGCAATGGAATATTGATAGCGAAGTCGCTGGCAAGGTGCCGGTCGAGATTCGCTATTTTACTTCCGGCATCACTTGGAGTGCTGACTATGTCGGCATCGCCAATCAAGACGAAACAAAGCTGCAGCTTACGGGCTATGTGCGCGTGATCAACAACTCTGGCGAGTTATACGACAATGCGGAAACGCGGATGGTCGTGGGCAACATCAATCTTGTGGAAAAAATCGCCGCTTTAGCGCAACTGCCGGCACCTGTCCCTTTCAACGAATTGCCGGCGGAGATGAAGGAAGCGGTACGGGACGAACTGTCCAAGTCGATTCGCCTGGCGATGCCTCGAAGTGGGATGGCACCCGCAGGGGAAGGAAAGCCTGACGCGCCGGTGCAGGTCGTTAAGCAAGGCTTGTCCGAGTACTTTCTGTTCACGATCGCGGGGCGGGAGGAGATCAAGGAGCACGAACCTAAGCGGTTAGTATCGTTAAAAGTGACCGATGTGCCCTTGGAAGCGATCTATAAACTGACCGATCGCGATGGCGGCACGCAGTTCACCAAGTTCTATCGTTTCAAAAATATCAAACTGCAAGATGCCGCCGGTAAGGACAAGAAGCTGCCTGACATGGAAAACCTTGGCACGTCGCCACTTCCCAATGGCAATGTACGGCTGTATTTCGAGTACGCCAACAAGGACCTCGCCTATGTCGGGGGCACGACGACAAAGTATGTGCCGATTGGCGACCGAGTGGAAGTGAATGTCGGTGCCGACCCCGATATTACCATCGCCCGCCGCTTGAAAGATCAGAAGATCGCCAATGTCATCTCGCGGCAGTATAAGAAGCGCGAGAACGATACGTTTGACATTCTGTATGACCTGATCGATTACGACGAGACGTTCTATTACGAAGAGGAAATTGTCTCAGGCAAGCCCAAAGATGCCAAAGTGGAATTGGAGCGGCATTTTGAGGACAAGATCGTGCTGTGGGGGAACGGCGATCCGCCTGCGGATTGGGGGAGCAGCGAATCCGGGGCGTATGTCGACCTGCACGCGATCAAGGGCAAGGTCGAGCGCGTGGACAATAACCATGTGAAGTATTACCTCGACTTGAAGCCCGGCGAAAAACAACTGGTGACGTACAGCGTTACCTACAAACGCCGCAAGGTCGGCCCGGAATTGAATGTCGAACGCAAACGCGAAGCCCTTTGATTCTCAACGGTATTGCTCGTCGTGACCACATGACTCATTTGGAAAGTCGCATGCACTCCCTGCCCCGACGTACGTTCCTTTCGCTGTTGCTTGCCACCTCGGCTTCGCCATTGTTGGCCGACGTCGATTTGGTAACTTTGCCGCGGCGCGAAGGAGTGCAGTTGACGATTTACAATAGTGAAGATGTGACGATGGTACGGGAACAACGCTTGCTCACGCTCAGGAAGGGGCTCAATCGCATCCAGTTCAGTTGGGCGAACACGCTTATCGATCCGACCAGCATCGACTTCCGAATCCTGGAGAATCCCGATCAAATTGACCTTGTCGATACCACGTTTCCCAGCGGGCGCAACGACGCCTTGCAGTGGAACATCAACAGCGAAGTTGCCGGCAAAGTGCCTGTTGAGATTCGTTACTTCACCTCGGGTATCACATGGAGCGCTGACTACGTCGGCATCGCCAATCAAGACGAAACCAAACTCAAACTCACTGGCTATGTGCGCGTGCTGAACAACTCCGGCGAGGTGTACGACAACGCCCAGACGCGCATGGTGGTCGGCAATATCAATCTGGTCGAGAAGATTGCCGACCTGGCCACGCGCCCTGCGCCCAACGATGACGCCAAGAAGTATGCTCAGTTTGGTGATAAGGACCGCGAAACGCTGCGTGAAGAGTTCGATGGGAGACTAGACAAAGCGGAACGCTTTCGTCGTATGAGTGGCTTTGGAGGCGGAGGTTTTGGAAACGCCGAGTTCGAGATGGCGAAAGGGGTGGTTAAGCAAGGACTGTCGGAGTATTTCCTGTTCGCGATTGAGGGGCGCGAAGAAATTAAGGTCGCCGAACCCAAACGATTGGTATCTCTCGCGATCGATGAAGTTCCGCTGGAGGCGATCTATAAACTGACCGATCGTGATGGCGGCACGCAGTTCACAAAGTTCTATCGCTTTAAGAACATCAAGCTGCAAGACGAAAAAGGCAACGATAAAGATCTGCCGGTGATGGAGAATCTGGGCTTGTCGCCGCTTCCCAATGGCAACGTGCGACTGTTCTTCGAGTACGCCAACAAGGATCTCGCATATGTCGGCGGCACGACGACGAAGTATGTCCCAATCGGCGACCGCGTGGAAGTGAATGTGGGGGCCGATCCTGATATCACCATCGCGAGACGGTTGAAAGATCAGAAGATTACGAACGTTATCGCCAGACAATACAAGCGTCGCGAGAACGATGAGTTTGTGGTGCTCTACGATCGAATCGACTACGACGAGACTTTCTACTACGAAGAAGAAGTCGTCTCCGGCAAATCCAAAGAGATCAAAACCGAACTCGAACGACACTTTGAGGACAACATCGTGTTATGGGGACCAGGCGAGCCGCCTGAAGATTGGGGCAGCGACGAGCCTGGAGCGTATGTCGATCTCCATAACCTGAATGGCAAAGTGGAACGAGTCGATACGAATCACGTCAAATATTTTGTCGATCTCAAGCCAGGCGAAAAGCGTCTGGTGAAATACAGTGTGACCTACAAACGTCGCAAGGTCGGACCCGACTTGAATGTCGAACGTAAACGTGAACCCATTTAGTCGCTCGCGATAGCTCGGCCGGCCAACAACAACCCAAGGAACTTTTCTATGCGTATGAACTTTCTGTTTAGAATCGTACTCGCGCTGGGTCTGGTCTGCACCAGCGTCGCGCAAGCGAGAATTAAACTCACCACACTACCTGAACGCGAGACGGTACGCGTGGATATCCAAAACGGGCGCTACACACTCGTCGAGGAAGAACGGACCGTCAATCTTCAGGCGGGGCGAAATCAGGTCGATTTCAGTTGGGCGAATATCAATATCGACAAGGATTCGATCGTCTTCCGCGTCATCAAGGGAGAGGGCGAGATCAATGTTTTGAACACCAACTATCCCAACAACGAGAATGCCTTGTACTGGACCGTGAGCGCCGCGAAGGCTGGTCCCGCCAGTATTCGCATCAGTTACTTGATCGGCAACATGGCGGCCGATCCGAGCTACCAAGGCATCGTCGATAACGACGAAAAAAAGTTGTTGTTGCAGGTCTACATGACAGTGACCAACACCTCCGGCGAGAGTTTCGGCGAAAGCGCCATTCAGCCTGGTGTCGGCAAGACGACGGTGCGCTACTTCAACAATGGGGAGCGGAAGCGGATGCTCGCCGCCAAATTCGCCGAAGTACCCATCAGCAAGCGCTATGTGTTCGATCCGACGGTCGACAACGAGCGGACGCGGATGTACTACCGACTGGTCAACGATGAAAAGAACAACCTCGGCCAATTCCCGCTGCCGCATGGCAAGATGCGGCTGTTCATCAAGGAGGCTGGCGAAGGGGATGACGTGAAGAGTCAAGCTTTTTTAGGCGAAGATTGGGCCGCCTACACGCCGCAATTCGCAAACTTGGACTTGTACGTCGGCGTGGCCCAGGACGTAAAAGCCCAGCGTTTTGACATGCCGCCGGAAGAAGGCCCTAAGAAACTGATCGACGAAGTGATGTGCCCCCGGATCACACTCGATGGCAAAGAAGGCTCGACCAAGCCGCAGTTCCATCACCAACGGAGTCGCTTTCGCTACCGCCTGCAAAACTTCAAGACGGAACATGGTGACCCCATCGCGGTGCCGCTGACCATTAAGGAACACCTGGATGGGGAGTGGATCGTGGAGAAGATCGAACTCAAGGAAATCACCGGCGAACGTAACGATCAGGTGGAAAAGACACTCCCACACGACGCGATTCTCAAGCAAAACCGCATCGACGTGAACAACGTGGAATTCGAGTTGCAACTGTCGCCTACCACCGTCGACAAGAAGTACGACCTCTATATCACATTCTTACGGAAGTTCCGCCGGTACTAAGCGCTCCCGTCCAAAGGCAGCCAATGGGGCGGATTGCCTAATCCGTCCCTTTCTCACGTTTGGCTCCCAGATTTTCACGTCAGGACTGTAACCAAAGGCTGGTTGTCGTCCATTCTTAGTAGTTGGCGTGGTCGGGCAGGACTGGTTGATAGCATTTTCGGCTATCTATACCCCCAGAACTATTGATTATTTCTGGGGTTAGAGCCAAGATCGTTGTTTGCATGTTCGGACACATCGCTGGGCCGTCCTATTGCTGGGACATTTTGGAGGAGCTCGCCGCGTTGTTCAATTCTTCCCCTGTCGTTCCTGATTCAAGTGGCAGTTGTACGCCTGAACCGCAACCGTTGCGCATCGATGGTTCGCATCCGGTCTTGGAATCGCCTTCGCTTTGTCACCCCCACGAGCGTCATGCCCCTGCGTTTGAGCTGAAGTTCCTATTGCCTGAGGCGGTTGCGCAAGAGGTGGAAAGCTGGGCCAGGGGAAATCTTGCATTTGATACCAATGCCGATCCCGACGCGGGGCATTCGTACCTGACGACGACGCTCTATCTCGATACGCCGAATTGGGACGTTTTGCAGCGCTCGACCGGCTTTCGGCGGCGGAAGTTCCGGCTGCGGCGGTACGGAGCGGAGCAAACCATCTTCGCCGAGTGCAAAACCCGCCATGGCGATCAAGTCCGCAAACGGCGCGACGAAGTGGCTCCCGGTGAGCTGACTCGCTATTTGGAAACCGTCGGCGACGAGGCGAATGATGCGGCTTGGTTTCCTCATCAGGTGGCAAGCAACCTGTTGCGGCCTGCTTGTCGCATTAGCTACCGTCGCACCGCATTCATGTCCCAAGGGGCATCCGGCGCGTTGCGGCTGACGCTGGATCGTCAGGTGCGCGGTGAATTGGAAAGCGAGTGGCGCACCGATACGGTCGTAGGCGCTGGGGATGTCCTCCCCGGTGAGGTGATCTGTGAGTTTAAGTTTCGCGAATCGTTGCCGGTCCTCTTCAAGGAAGTCATCGCCGACCTCAAACTCGAACTCTCCAGTTGTTCCAAGTATCGTCGTGTGATGCGCTCGCTCGGAAAGCTCGAGCTGCGGAGTGATGTCGATGCTTGAGTTCGAGGCGACGGCCCAAGAACTGGTACAGCACTCTAGTTCACTCCTCAGCATCGTGCTGCGACTATTGATCGCCACGGTGTTCGGGTTGTTGGTTTCAGCCGTCTACTGGTTGTCGCAGCGCCGCGATGCGAAGGAGAAGTTCTCGCTGAGCGTCACGATCGTATTGCTAACGACCTTGGTCGCCATGACGACCATGGTGATCGGCGATAGCTTGGCGCGGGCGTTTGGATTGGTAGGGGCCCTCTCGATCGTGCGCTTTCGCACCGTCGTGGAAGACACGCGCGACACCGCTTTTGTGATTTTTGCAGTGGTCGTTGGCATGGCCATTGGGGCAGGTAATGTGATCATCGCGCTCATTGGCGTACCAATCGTGGCGGTCACCGCTATTTCGCTCGGCATGCTCGGCACGACAATCCGACCAGCGGGACGTGTTTATGAACTCGAACTGCGTATTGGCACCGGTCACGATTTGGAGCAAGCAGTTCAAGCGGTGCTCGATCGATTCGCTTTGCAATCGAAGGTGATTTCGGTGGTGACCGCGCGGCAAGGTGTCGCGCTCGACTTGCAGTATCAGGTTCAACTCAAGCCTGCCGCGCTGCTCTTGGAACTCGTGAAAGCACTCAATCAAATCGAAGGAGTGCAAAGCATTGAAGTCCGCGAGCCGAAGTGACCCTCGCTTAGTATGGGTCGGCAGGACTGAGCTGGCGAGCCATCCAACGATCACTTCTCTGCTTTGAGATTCATGCCGAACGAGGTAATGGTGATTTCGGGCGGTAGCACGCCAGTCTCGACATACGTCAGCATGACCGACGCGTCCCCTTTCTTGAGTGAGACGTTGCCGAACATATCCTCGAAGATCGCATCGTCGGACTTCCAGCCGGCATCGAGGAGCGACTTTTGAATCGCTGCCACGGTGGCTTTTGCTTTGCCAGCGCTGACTTTGAACTCCACTCTGCTATCGGAAGCATCCAGATCGGTGGCGTCGGCCGGCAGTTTAATGGCAAGTTGCGGCCTGGCGGGAGGATTCTCCTGCTCGGCTTTCTTGCGCGCGATTTCTGCTGCCAGGGCGGATTCCATAGCTTCGACTTGCGCCGCCGTTTGGAAGCGGACCATCACCCGCGACTGGCCTTCAAACGTCGTGAGTTGCACCTCCATGAGATCCTGTTGCGGATTTCGAAAAATGAGAAAACTCTTCCAATCGATTTTCACCAGGTT
>JBGSHH010000781.1:0-4717 GCA_041752355.1 Pirellulaceae bacterium
CGTGAGTTGACGCAAGCGTTCGGGTTCGCGCACGGTCGTAAGCGCGTGCAAATTGGCGATGAAGTAATAGGCTTCGTTGCCATGTTGCAGGTCAATGTACTGGCGGATGGCACCGAAGTAGTTGCCCCAGTGAAATCGGCCGGTCGGTTGAATGCCAGAGAGTACGCGCATGGGAAGAAGTGAGCAGTGGGTAGAGGGTTGGGATTAGTGCGGAGCGGGAACACACGCGGCCGGAATGTTAGAGGCAGGCAATCGGAGCGTAGCGACTAGCTCCGACACCGAACGAACGCCGGCGGTTGTTAGCGCCTCAGGGAGTTGGTCGACCAAACGAGTGGACACGGTTGGATCGTAATAGTTCGCCGTGCCGATCTGCACCGCAGTCGCTCCGGCGACGATGAACTCCATCACATCGTCAATCGTCGCGATGCCGCCAATGCCGATGAGTGGTGTCGCGACCGCTTGTGCGACTTGATGCACGCAACGCAGCGCGATGGGCTTGATGGCGGGGCCGCTTAAGCCTCCCAGCACATTGCCCAGCAGCGGCTTACGCTTCCGCCAGTCAATGGCCATACCTTGCACGGTGTTGATGAGCGACAGAGCATCGGCGCCGCCATCGGCTGCGCCGCGCGCGATGTCGGAGATGCGAGTGACGTTGGGAGTGAGCTTAGCGATGATCGGCAGGCGACATTGATCGCGTACGCCGGCCACCAGTTGTCGGCAACTTTCCGCGTCGGTGCCGAAATCGACTCCGCCGGAAACATTCGGACAGGAAATGTTCAACTCCAGCGCGGCAATGCCTTGATGATGGTCGAGTTGGGTCGCCATCTCGACGAATTCTGCCTGCGTACGGCCAGCGATGCTAACGATAATCGCCGTCTGCAGCGTGGCCAGGTAAGGGAGATGATGCTCGATAAAGGCATCGATACCGTCGTTATCCAGGCCGATGGAGTTGAGCAATCCAGCGGAGGATTCAATCGTTCGCCAGGGAGCGTTGCCAGGACGAGGCAGCCGAGTAATTGTCTTGGGAAGGATCCCCCCCAGCTTAGAGAGATCGACGATGCGTTCCATCTCGCGCGCATAACCAAATGTGCCGGACGCCACCAGGATGGGGTTTGCGAGGCTCAAGCGGCCCAGTTGAACCCGAAGATCGATGGGGGCGGAATTCACAGGGTTTCCCGACAGCGGCAAGTGGGAGCAACAAAAACTCCATCCTATCGGCGGACGTTGCGCGCGACAATGAGGCGAAACTAGCCCAAGAAATGCGTACACGAAGCGTTCCAAAGGGCCTCTTTGAGAAGAGGCTACGAACGCTTCGAGCGTCAGTCGACGAACGCGCCATCGGCTCGACCTCTTCGCAAGCGAAAAGGTCAAGCGTTCATTGCGTCAACCAGCACGCAGCCAACGAGTTAGATCACACCGCCATGCACGCGCTTGGGGCTCATATGGTCGGGCTGATCGAGGAACCAGATGCGTTCCCATTGCTCATTGAAGGTGCGGAGATCTTCCGACGTGAAGATCAATTGCTCCGCGCGACGAGCGGGATCACCTGAATAAATCGGCAGAAAGCAGCCGGTGCTCGATGAGAGCGCGACGGCCAGCAAAACGGCAGTTGTAAGTCGACGCATGATCCATCCTCCCTGAAAGGCAACCGGCCGCAAGCGATTCTGCTTGCCAACTGTGCCGGTTAGGGTCGCCCGCAAGCGACCGAACCTCCATGTTCGCCTATGCTTAGCGTCGCTGGTCTATTGACCAAGGACGCTTGGGTCTTGCGACCCGCCGTGGGGCTACATACCCCCGGCACTTCCTGCGGCCCCGTTGGCTTCGGCGGCAGCTTTCTTACGAGCTGCTTCCTCCTCCAATAGGCGGACCTTTTCCTCCATCTCCTTGCCAGGCTTGAACGTGACCACGGATTTCTGTGGCACATCCACGCGCTGACCCGTGCGAGGGTTCCGCGCCTTACGGGCGGCACGCTTTTTGACTTCGAACACTCCGAAGTTGCGCAACTCGATCCTGCCTTCCTCAACCAACGTCTCGACGATCGCGTCAAAGGTCTTTTGAACGATCTCTTTGGTCTTCAGTTGGGTCAGGCCGATCTCATCTGAAATCGTTTTGACGATCTCTTTCTTGGTCACGACTCAAATCTCCCGCGGTAATGGGCCGCTTTCGGACGGAAGTGTTCTTCCAGGGATTGGTGAATCATGCTCCAAGTGTAGGTGGCACAACAACTAGTGTCAAGATAATTCGGTTACTGGTTAAGGACTTACGTTCATTCGACCGCTGCGTTGATCGCTGGATTTGCCGGATCTGCCGCTCGCGAGAATGAATGCAAGTCGTTATCTTTCAATGCTTTAGGACGGTCGTGACTGTTAAATTGCCCGCTGGTTTGCGTAAGTTGTTTGCTAACAACAACTAACAGCGATACTCCGGACGCCCGCCCAGGCACACAGCGGGTATCGCCAGCCTTACAATCGTTAAAGTCTTCGCAGGCTAAATCGGCAGAATATCCGGCCTACTTCAACTTATCGGCACGACCGGAAGATAAAACGAGAAAATACGCCTGCCGGTGGGGTCGGCTACAAATCGCTACACGCGAAAGACCTTCCGTTGGCTTTCGATCACATCCAAGTCGTAGAGCTTCCCCTTGCCGCTGCCTGGGCAGACATCGCAAGTGTGTTGCCAATCTTCTGGCGACGTGAGATTGGAATCCCAGAAGGGCCAGGTGCGACATTGGCGGGGTCGAGCGTCGTAGACGGTGCATTTACGCTTATCCGTGTCAAAAAAGACGCAGTCGCCATTGGGAAACTCGACCAGGCTGCGGCGAATCCCCACCCGTCGGACGTACTTGTGTTCAAACGCGTCGAGTTCCATGCCGATCAGCTCGGCGATGGCGGCGATCTCTTCCTGGTTCACCCACACGTAGCCGGGAGCACCCGTGCAGCAATCGCCACATTGCGTACACTCGAATTTCAATCCGTTGTGATACCACGGTAGTTCCGTCGACATGATGCCCCTCGCGGCGAGTGAAAAGGAGAACGTCCGTTCCGGCGAATGCTAGCACAATCTCAGGCGATCGCCGAGGCGGCAATCTCTCCCACCCCTCGCAAAGCCGCCTCAATGTCGTCCTCGGTCGTAGACGCGCTCAAACTCAGGCGTAACGTGCCGCCACTCTTGAGCGTGCCAAGTGCTTCGTGCATTTTGGGCGCACATTGAATGCCAGGACGAGCTTGAATGCCATAGGCCGAATCGAGCGTCGCGGCTGCTTCATGCGGGTCGAAACCTTTGATCGTTAAGCTCACCACGCCCAGTTGTCGGTCCGCATCGCACGGTCCATACAATTTCACGCCGCCGATATCGTTCAGTCCATGCAACAAGCGCTCCGTGAGGGAGCGCAATTGCTTGCGAATCGCGGAGAGACCCGACTTCTGCAAATGAACAATGCCCGCCGAAAGCCCCAGAATGCCAGGGACATTGAGCGTGCCGGATTCGTATTTGTCAGGCATGGTTTGCGGCTGTTGATCGTCCTCGCTGCGCGTGCCGGTGCCCCCCTGGCGAAGTGTTTGCAGTTGCTCCTCGATGCCAGGCGCGAGATACAGCACGCCGCTGCCAAGTGGACCGAGCAAGCCTTTGTGTCCCGGCGCGGCAATCAGATGCGCGCCGATCTCAGCAGCGGAAAAAGCGAGATGTCCCAGCGATTGGGCGGCATCGAGCAGAAATAGCTTGCCATGTTCGGCGGCGATGCGTCCCACGGCTTCCGCAGGTTGAATCGCGCCTGTGACATTGGAAACATGATTCAGCACAATCAACCGCGTGTGCGGCGTAATGGCCGCTTGAATGTCGTCCGGTGAGACGATGCCATCGGCGCCGCAATTAACTAGCGTCACCGTGATGCCCCGATTGTCTTGTAAAAAGCGTAGCGGACGCAACACCGAGTTATGTTCCACGACGGTTCCGACTACATGATCGCCAGGGCGAAGCAACCCATGCAGCGCCAGGTTGAGTGCATCGGTGCAGCCAGCGGTAAAGACGACGCGCTGCGGTTGGCTCACACCCAGTAATTCGCCGACGCGACGTCGCGCTTCGGAGATGGCGCGCTCGGTTTCGACTGCTTCGCGATAGATGCCTCGTCCCGCAGGCGCGCCAAGCCGCCGATGGTAGTCGTCGATCGCGGCGCACACACTGTCTGGCTTGGGCCAACTCGTCGCCGCATTATCCAGGTAAATCCGTTTCATGATGACATCCTCAAGGCGAATGGATAACTGTCATTGTACCCAATGCCGCCTGGGAAAACTCGCTTGGCAAGATCAAGTTGCGGGAGAAATGGGAGCGCTCACTTAGGCAATTCAACCTTCTCGCCGCCAGCGATCGTCAGCATGGCATGCAGAAGCTCTGGAGAGATGTCTTGCGAGATCAATCGTGCGGAACCATCCGCAAACCCAACGATCACACCTTGGGATTGACGACTGCCAAGAGAAAGTTTGCCGCTCTGCCGGACGTTGAGTTGCATGCTCAATTGATGGAGGGGATAGTCGCGCGGTTCGTACCACAGGATATCCGAATGGTCGATCTCGGCGAGCATGATGGTAACCGCAGTGCCGTCCCCCGCTGCAATGTCGTCAAAAGAGTGAAAGCGGTCGTCGGGAAACGGTGTGCCAGCGCCGGTGACCGTGACGAAACTTGTGCAGTGCTTGTTTAACTTCGTATTGCCGGGGCGGTTGTA
>JBGSHH010000782.1:0-10863 GCA_041752355.1 Pirellulaceae bacterium
GTTCGAGTCGCTCCAGCTCTGGCAGAGCCACATGCTGCATCACATTCATCGCAACCTCCCTGAAAGATGTTGCGATATTATTCTGGGAAGACTGGGAAAGCGCAAGAGGATGCGCGCTAGTTTAAATTATAATGCGTATAAATCCGTTGCCGGTCACAGGCTACTATGCAAACTAACGTCGCTAAATTGCCTAAGCGACTCTTCTCCCAAATTGTGGCGGCGGTGAGTGCTGTATTTCTGCACTCAGCACTAATTGCGGTGAAAGGTTTAGCGCGGCTTGCTGCTGGCAATGTGGCACTCGGGCTGATCTTGTACTTTGCCTTCGCGAGCGTCTTCACCGTGCTCTTGGGAAGCTGGCTGATTTACACTGGCGTCAAAGGGCTCATCCAACGGCAGATTCCCCTCTCGCCTAAATCCCAGTTGACTGGCATTCCTGCGCAGATTGGTTCGATTTTCTTTATCGTTTGCGGCCTCGTCTTTACCGCCACTGTAGGACTGACAGTCCACTTTCTGATTCAAGAGAACCCGAAGTAACTGTGCCTAGTGTCAAGTGAAGAGAAGCACGCCTGACGGAGATCATGGCCCGCAAATCGATCGCCGAGCGTTTCGCGACGGCCAATGGTTTCGCGCAACAATTGGGATTCGAGTCTGCTTGGCTTCAAGCGCAAGACTACGCGAATCGCTCACGTTGAACCGGCGGTACCGACTTTCGCCTTGACCTTCTTAGTTTTCGTCTTCATCGGCAATTTCGGATTGCGTTTTTTGCCGTTGGCGGTGTTGGGGGCGCTCATGGTGGGTTCGGGAGCGCCGTTGAGTGGGTCACCGATCTTGATCGACTTGAGGCGCGCGGTGCCGGCGGTGACGTATTGTTCCGAGAGATCGTAACCGACGAACTGCCGGCCCAGCTTCTTGGCGACCGCGAGCGTGGTGCCGCTGCCGCTAAAGGGATCGATCACTAACTCGTCCTCGTGCGAACAGGTGCGAATGATGCGACCCAGCAATTGTTCTGGCATCTGGCAACCGTGAAAGCCCTCGCGTTGTTTATGCGTGCCGGCGACGCGGGGAAAGTACCACGTGTCTTCCTCAGCGGAAAAGCCTTCCGGCAAATCTTGCGGGCGGAGAATCCACGTATCGTCCGGCAAGCGCCCATCGGAATTCGCCCGAGCGTCGGCATAGACCAATTGCCGCGCGCTGGGGACGCGGTTTTCCAAGGCGTCGGCGCGGAAGGTGAAGTTCTCTTTGTCCTTCACGAAGTGAAACAAGTGGGCGTGCGAGCGGGTGAATTTGGTTTTGCAGTTCACGCCGAACGTGTAGTACCAAATGACCCAGCTGCGGGTGTGGAAGCCGATCTTTTGCGAGATGAGCTTTAACTCGGCGGCGTACTCGTCACCGATGGCCAGCCAGAAGGTGCCGGTCGGTTTGAGCACGCGATGCACGGCGGAAATCCACTGCCGCGACCACTCCAGGTAATGCTCGTGTTCTTTCACATCATCGTAGACGTCGTACTTAAAGCCGATGTTGAAGGGGGGATCGGCGAACGCCAAATCGACACTCCCAGGCAACATCTCATGCATGCCTTGGATGCAATCGCGATTGTGGATGGTATTGAACAAAGCTGGCATGGCCGCAGCCCCCTGCTGGTGAAGATTGTCAAAACCCATAGTGTTGAGAATATCACATAGCGCGCGCATGTGCGCTAGTGGACAAAGGAATACTTTTCGGAGGAGCTCTTTTCCTGACCAGGCCGGCGCAATCGTTGCGACCTAACAGGTCCTAAGTTTGGTCGAATTCGCACGAATGCCGCCATAGATTTGTTGGAAGCTCCGGCAGTATCTTCGTCTTTAAGATACTCCCTGATAAGCACTTACGATCGCCTAAATAGACTGGAAGCGAAGCTGGCAACCACCCGCCTGAACGTGCCTTGAGGCGGCGACAGACGACGTTTTTCTTGTCGAATTTGCAAACCCCAACTAGGATGGGAAGGGTGAATCGGAACAGGTCGATTTCCGCGCTACGCGCGGCGGCTTTTCACTAGAATTAGGCATCCTGCGCAGGGCGGCACAGGCGTCGCGCGAGGAATGCATTGCGCGAGGCCTGCGTCTTCGTCGCGCCTTGGGACTTGTCATATGGCTTCTCATCGTTTGGGTTGGACCGCTCGCGGTCGGTCATTGCGCTCGCGCCGTTTGGCGTTCGAGCATTTGGACGCCCGCGAACTGCTCGCCACGCTCAATGTGGGAGTGGGACAGACCTTCACCACCATTCAAGCGGCCGTGAACAACGCGCGTCCCAATGACGTGATCCAGATTGCCAGTACGGGCGCGGGTTCGGCCTACAGCGAAAGCATCAATCTGAGCTTGATGGGAAGCGCGGTTGCATCGGCGCCTGGTTCGCTCACGATTCGCGGTTCCACCACCGATACGACGGCCATTACTTCGCCGGGCGGTGCGGTGTTCTTCAATTCGGCCGCCTTCACGGGCGACTTGCGCTTCGAGAATCTGTCGCTCAAAGCCCCGGTGGATACCGGCGCGATCGATGCCGGCATCCGACTGAGCAGCTACACCGGCGGTTTGACCATTTCCAAGGTGATCGTGACGGATGCCGTCGATGTGGGCATCCAAGTGGTGAACTCGTCAGGCAATTTGAACATCGACGACGTCGATATCAACACGGAGAATATCGCGACACCGATCGGCATCCACTTCGCGAATTACGCCGCGAATGGCAATGTGCAAGATGTTAACATCAGCGACACGACGGACGCGACCTTTTTCGTCGAAGTCGGCGGCACCACGCAATCGAACCTGATGCTGATCAGTGTCTCGTCGGCGAAGACGAGCGCCAGCGAGTTCGCTGCTAACGATGGCTTGCGCGTCGATGTCAGTGGCAGCGGTCGGTTGGACATCGGCATGGCGTCGAGCTTCTTCGATGACTTGCCTGCCAATAGCATCGATTTCACGGTTCGCGACAACGCGACGGCGCATGCGTCGTTTCACGACAGCGTGAATGTCGCCACCAGCGAAGGAACGCCGCGCACCGCGAACGAACCTGCCGTACGGTTCGTGACGCGCAATTCCGCGAAGCTCGGCCTGGCCTACGAAATCAACAACTTCTTCAGCGTGCCGGGTGACAATCTCACCATTCAAGGCTTGAACACATCGACCATCAATGCGACGGTCCACGACAATTTCTTCTTGAATCCCGGTCTGGCGACTGGCGACGATTCCATCACGATTACAGGCGACAATAGCAGCGCGGCGACCATTAACGTCTTGGTGAGTCAAAGCACCATTCTGACACCCTTCGGCAATGGTGTCACTGTGTTGGCCAATGGCAGTGCGAGATATAATATCGTGCTGCACGAGAATAGTATCATCTATACGACGCCTGGCTCAGTGACCGATCCGCGCACGTTCGCGCAAGGGGCCAGCGGCATTGATGTTACGGCCCCCTCGCAAAGCACGGCGATTGTCAGTCTGCGGATCGCGCAGCAGAACTCCGTGGAAACTCCCACCGCGCCCGATGGTAGCTCGGCGCAAGCGGTGCGCATCGTCAAGGCGGCGGGCACGATTCGCGTGGAGTCGAACTCCAGCGGCAATGGTGGCATTTCGACCTATCTGCTGTCGCAGAATTCGATCAAAGCGCCGTCGATCAGTGGCGCTCTCGATCGCATTTTTGTCGACGCGGTGTTGCCCAATATGCCGCTGGTGATTGGTGATCGGGTGTGGGACGACGCCGACAAAAATGGTTTGCTCAACAATCTGGAGACTGGCAAAGCGGGTTCGATGTTGACGCTCTCAGGTATCGAAACCGTGAGCGGAGCCGCCGTGACGCGCACGACCTGGACCGACTCCGAAGGCCGATTTTTGCTCGGCGGATTGTTGCCGGGGACCTACAGCGTCACGCTTTCGGCGCGTGCTGGCTTCGATTTGACATCCTTAAAGCGCGGCAACGGTGCCAACCCCGAAACCGATAGCGACTTCCGTCAAGGCATTCGCACGGCTTCCGTGACGCTTACCAACGGCGTCCCCAACCGCGATCTCGACGCGGGCCTGGTGCCGACCGATGGCAAAATCTGGAAGAATCAAATCATCGCGGAAGATATCGATGACAATGGCGCGGTTACGCCGCTCGATGCGTTGCTGGTCATTATCGATCTGAACGCCAACGGTCCCCGCGTGCTCGCCGCGCCGACCGCGAGTTTCACGCCCCAACCCTTCTTGGATGTCGATGGCAACGGTGTCGTCGCGCCGACCGACGCCTTGCTCGTGATCATCCGTTTGAACTCAGGCGGTGGTGGCGAACCGCCAGCCGCGGACTTCACTCCAGTCGCAAGCTACACAACGACCAGTTCCAAGTCGGAGTCGTCTGACGAGGAATCCGCCACGCCTCCAACCGCGAGTGCCAGCGCTGCGTCGATGTACCTCCCGCCGGAGTTCTATTCGCCGGTTGGTTCGAACAATCAGGCCAGCAGTGACGACGACGAGACGAATCCGCTGGATGCGTTCTTCGCAGGCATTGGTGAATCGTAGGTCCAGCGAGCCGAGTCTGGCCTACTTGGTCATCTGCAACTTGAGCTCTTTCGCGTCGAGCTTCACTTTGTCATTGACATTGGCAGTTTGCAACCGCGTGAGGGCGTCGATCAATCCGGCATAGTCGCCTTGGGGTTGCTTCTCAAAGAGTTGCCGCGCCGCGCGAATGGCGTTGGTCATGACGAGTGCGCGCTTCCATTCTTGACCGGAGGTTTTGTATTCCTCGCTGGGCGCATCGGGATCGGACAGCGCGTCTTTGTTGTTGGGATCGAGCATATCGAGCAGCACGGGGAGCGCGCGGCGATCGCCTTGGCGCGCTAGACCGGTCGCGGCGTTGAAGCGCGTATTGCCATCAGCATCGTCGAGCATGTTCGCCAGGCGATTGAGTGCTTCTTCGCCACCGACCATGCCCAGGGCGAAAGCGGCGGCAGAACGAAGCTTCGCGTAGTCCTCGCTGCCAAACTCCCCTTGGCCGCGCTCTTTCGATGTTTCGATCAGCGTCTTCATCAGCGCTTCGTTTTTCTGCAAGTCTTGCGGCGGCACTTCACTTGCTTGCACGGCGATCGCTTGTAGTGCTGCGGAGCGCACGGCGAATCCGGCCGGATCGCCTGACTCGTCCGGCTCGGCCGCACGAATCAGCGCTGGCAGGCCATCGGGGACGCGAAATTCGCCCAGCACGCGGCAGAGAAAAACTTCCAGCTTGATACGATTTTCGTAAACGGCGTCTTTGCTCTTCTTGCGCTCTTCGTCGGTTTCCGTCGCCGCATCGCGCTGGCGCAAGGGGCGCGCGTTACGCACGATATCGAGTGTTTCGCCCAATTCCTGGGCCAGTTTGGGATCGCTCTTGAGGCTTTCGTACTGCGGCTTGCGCAATAGTTCCGCCAAGTTGTACGCCCTTTGCCAGCTCGCGTCGTTCATCTTGGCGATGTCGCGGACGAGATCCTGCGGATTGGTCCCCATATGGGCCAGCCAGCTGAACATCAGCCAAACCATCACAATCACCACCACGATCAGCAGCGGTGCGAGAAAAAGCTGCACCAAAAAGCCGGCATTGGGGGCTTCGACCGGCGGCAGAGGCAGCGGCTTGTCGGATTGGGGAGAGGGGTCTTTGGCGGGCAGGCTGGACATGGCGAGGTTCCGCGGCAGGAGGCGAATCTATCCAGTGTAGAAGCACCGGGGAGTGCGTCAACCGTGCTGCGGGAGTTCTTGCGGCGGATGTCGCTTTCTTCTCGGCTCACCCAATCGTGCTATAATCGCCTGAACAGGCCCCACGCCGAGGAATTCCGCATGCAAGAAGCTTCCGAGTTTGAACACTGCGCCCGGCGTTTGAAAGCCCTTGCCGATCCCGAGCGTTTGAAGATCATCGATATTCTCTTTGCCGGAGCGAAGAACGTCTCGGAAATCTCCTCGGAATTGGAGCAAGAGATCGTCAATGTCTCGCATCATCTCGGGGTGCTGCGAAACGCCGGCTTGGTGCTGGTCGAGCGGCACGGGCGGTTCATGGTCTATTCGCTGCCGCCGGAGGTCTTCGCGACCCGCACCGGCGATTGCTGCAAACAGGTTGATCTGGGTTGTTGTTCACTGGAGATTCCCGCCGAGGTTGCGAAGGTGAAGGGGAAGAAGAAGTAGATGCGATAGCGGCGAAACGACCCGCCTGGACATTCATTGCCATTCTCCCCAATGTAAACCACGATGCGGTATTGCTTGCTTCCCTTGGTCATGATGCTACTACTTGGATGCGCTGATCCAAATGGACCGGACAACGCGACGCCTCAAGTCGTCGCTGGCGGAACCGGCGACGCTAATGAACCACGATTTGAATTCAAACCATTGGAAGGATTCCTTTGGAATAGCGAACATCGGATCTGGTATGGTAAAGAGTTCAGAACGAGCATAACGCCGTCTCATGCCGAAAGTACAACAATCCAAGCCGTCGCCGATGACTTCGGTGCGGATCGCATGCTCGAATCGAAAATGGAATTGATGAGCAAGGATTTTCGCGAAGTCGAAGGGCGCAATACGCTACTCGTCCATGCAAAGCGTCTCAATGGCAAGTATCCACAGGAGGTGTGTACAGTCGCATTCGCAACCAAAGGGGGAGTTGCTCAAATCACGGCGATATACCCGTCGGACATGACGCCGGAGTTCAAGACTCAAATTGAATCCGCACTCTTGCAGTCGAAATGGGTGGAACCATAGCGTACGCAATGACCTAACAGAGGTTGGCACCCATGTTCCAGATCTTTCCCGCCGTTCACCTGGAACTGGAAGCACCGTATCCACCGCAGGCGTGCGCAGCGCTGCTTCAACAGCGCGTCGATTCCGAGGGACCTATCGGGATTAGCTGGCAAGCATGGTTCGGCAGCAAGATGGTTACTGGTCGCGTGACGCCGTCTGACCTGCGGATTCGCGAGCGCAATAACCAGCGACGTCTTGATATCTCCTTCAAGGCCAAATTCGTACCTCATGGCGAGAAGACTTTGATTGTGGGCGATTTCAAGCTTGGCTTAATCCACAGGGTATTCTTGGGGTTTTGGCTCGGCATGGCTGCGTTTAGTCTGGTCTTTGCTTTGGCCATCATGGCGATGAGTCTCATTGCAGGCGAAGGATTCCTTGCTGCCGTCGTGATGGTGGCCATGTCGAGCTTGATGTTGTTATTGGGGTTATTGGGAACAGGCATCTCGCCGCGTAACACACAGTGGCAGGATGAGGTGACATTCTTGACCAGTTTTCTGACCATGGTTCTCGATGCGAAAGTGCGATCGGATGTCTACGACCTGCCTGGAAACAAGTGATAAGCGAAGCAAACGCATGCACCCCCGTTCCTGTCGGTAACATGATTCGCGAGACTACGCTACCGAACTTACATCACGCAACTTACCTCCACACAACGACATTCCAGGAGCAACCAATGAGCTACGAATCGTCCGATCCCAGCATGGCCGAGCAAGCGCCGATTCATCAAGCAATCGCTGGCCATCTGATTGAGTTTCTGCCGACTGATTGGCTGGCGGCGGAACTGCGCTTGAAGTGGCCGAGCGACGAAGATGATCCGATCGAGCATGATGTCGTCAACCCCGACAGCGGCGATGGCTGGAGTGTATCGGAAGCTTTGTTGGCCGATGTGCAGTTGCTGGAAAAGCATCGCCGCAAGTACGCGCTCAACTGGCGCTCGGCGGTTTATATGGTGCGCAAAGATGCGAGTGGCAATTGGCAGGTGAATGCGGACTTCGTGTGATGCTCAACGCGGCGCTGGATCAGGATCCAAGATCTTGAACGCCGCGCGATCGACCACGCCGTTAAACGCCCGGCGACGCGGGAACCAACCCTCGCCGAGCACCGACAGCGCAACGCGATCTTCCAAATTGGGACGGAAGATGGTGAGCAGCAGCAGTGGCAAGTACCACGCCATATACAATCCGCCCCCATCGCCGTGCCAAAACTGTGCGGCCAGCATCACCGCCGCCGAGCAACTCAGCAACGTTCCCAAATTCTTCTGCGCTGGCCACAGCGCGAAGCTAAATGCTAGCGCGACAAACGCGGTGAGCATCGGAATGCGATAGACCGGGTCCCAGCCCAGTCCCCAAATGCCACCCAAATCCGTCATGCGAAACGGCAAAGCGCCGAACATCGCCTGCAGATGCAGAATGTAATCGCTGAAGCTATTGGCTTCAAAGATCAAGAGCAGCGCCATCGTCAGCAGCATCGTCAGCACGCCGCTCACGAACCGCTTCAAGCCTCGCTGCCAATAGAAACTAATCCAGAGCGGCAGCAAGAACAGCGGATAGTAACCGACTGCGGCGGCGACACCCATAAACAGCCCAGCGGTGAGTGGGCGACGATAACAAAGCACCGCCCACATCAAAAACGCGGCCGGCACGGCATGTTGCGGCATGCCGGTCATCTCCGCGCTATAGGGGAGCATCAAGTACAGCGTGGCGGCACCGACGCCCATTTTCATGTTGTCGAAATGACGATAGCCAATCACAATCATCGCCACGATGATCGCCAGATGCGCCAGAATCACCACGATCTTGCTCAGTGCCGCGCCGGACGCCTGCGTCTTTTCAGGCGGTGCATTCTCCAGCGGTGCTTTCTCCGTCGGTGATGGCCTGCTATCGAAATCGTTACGCGGCACCGAAGGCAATTCTTGAATGAGCGCAAACCCGGGGCGATTGCGCGCTTGCGGCGCGGTCGCTTCCACAGGCGTCGCGATCAAGTTGCCCATCAAGAAGACAAACAGCGAAGCGCCGAGAAACGTCAAACCGCCTGGCGAGAGATTGGGTTCGAGCAAGGGCCGCCGCACCATCGTGGCGTCGAGCAACAATCGCACCATCAGCAACCCGCCCGCGATGAACAGCCACAGATAGCCGAAGCGCGCGGTACGGACGGCAGTTTGCAATTGCAGATCGGCCGCTGACGGCACCGCACGCACTGGCTCGGCGAAGTCGCTCATGATCTCGCCCATCGGATCGTGCGCGACGTTGGAGCGCTTCTTGTCTTCGGTCGGCACTTCATCGGCCGGTGGCGATGGCGGTGCGCCGGTGACGGGTTCGTCGACGGTTGAGGTGGGAACCGTCTCGACGGGCGTCAAGTTGGATTCAACATCCTCGTCGTTCGTGCCCACCGTCTCGCCCGCTTTGATGTCCGTCGCGGCCGCTGCCTGGGTCACCTGGGCCTTGCGGTATAATTCCTCGCCAGCGCTCACCAGCAGCAGGCCGGGGGCCAGTAGAATCAGCAGGATAAGGTCCAAATTCCGCACGCTCCAAAAGCGGCTGAATTTGAAGTACAGGCCGATCATCAGCAGCGACGACACGTAAGCCCATGTCGTCGGATTGACCTTATAATAATACGGCAGAAATTCGTTCATACGCTCAGTATGTATCCGGCAATTGGGGGTAAGGCGGCCGCCGGTGCGGACCTTCAGCGCGATTGCCGAGCAACCCAACAGCATATCCCCTTAGCGGTCGATTGCAATATCCCCTCGGGGGGATCGCAACACGCCACCCAAGGCATCAGCATGATGGGCAAGTGGTTGGTATATAAGATGTTAGGAAAATATTTGTGGAAGTCGGCCAGCGTCCTTTTGACGCCTGTTAGTTGCCACTGCGACTGCTAGCGTCACACATCAGCCTGGGATTGGAAACATGACGGTCCTCGAACAACTCACGGCTTTGCTCGACGCCCGACAAATGCCGTATGAACTGCTGCGGCACGCTCCTGTCTTTACGAGTCAGGAGGCGGCAACGGTTCGCGGCACTTCGCTGGCCAGCGGCGCCAAAGCCTTGATTTGCAAAACAGGCGAGCAGTTTGTGATGTTTGTGATGCCTGCCGACCGCAAACTCGATAGCAAGCTCGTCCGTCAGGCATTCGGTTTCAAGAGCCTCCGTTTCGCGACCAAAGAAGAAGTGCTCGCGATGACCGGCCTTACGCCCGGCTCGATTCCGCCCTTTGGTCAGTTGTTTCAGTTGCCGACCTACTGCGACGAGCAACTCGCCGAGCAGCCTCGCATCAACTTCAATGCCGGCGATCATAGTGTCAGCATCAGTCTCGCTTATGACGACTACCTTGCCACCGAATTGCCAACGACCGGCCAATTCGCCGTGCTAGCATCATCTCCCTAGGCGGAACTCTTCCGGTCTATCCCCTTGGCCCACATTCGTTACAATCGCCTGCGGTTCTCTAGCACGTCACGGAAGCGCCAGGATGTCGACACGTTGGTCTGAAAAGCTGGCCGCCCATTACGGCCTGCGCCTGACGTCCGACCTGCGCGCCTGGATCGACGACGACCTCTGGCAACATGCTGGCGGAGCGGAGTTCAGCCAGCCGCAGCCGCCGGATCATCTGATCGAGCCCAACGGCGCGATCTGGGGCGGCTTCATGCTCCCCGATACGCTCCCCATCATCGGCAACGAGTATGGTGATTGGCTCTGCCTGCGGATCGATGCCGACGGGGGCGTGCGCGAAGTTGTCTACTGGAGCCATAACGGCGGCGACTGGATTCCCTACGGTCGCACGCTCGCCGAAGCGCTGCTCTACGATGCCGCCAGTCGCGTGCTGTTCGATCGCAAGCCCGAATTCACCGAACCCGAAGCCCCGCCTGACGAAGTCTTCCGTCTGGCCGAATGGGCGCTCAGCTTTGTAGCCCACGGCACCACGACCCCTGGCAAGTTTTGGCAATCGCCACCAGCCGCCGAAACGCTGCTCAAGCAGCTCGCCTCCGCCAACATCGCCGAGGTCGTCTGTCGGCGCGATCTGGCAGGCCTCGCGCTGGGCAATCGTTTGCGGCGCGAAGGCAATCCGCGGCTGGCCGGCACGCTGGGACTGACGTGGG
>JBGSHH010000783.1:0-3254 GCA_041752355.1 Pirellulaceae bacterium
GCCATCACGCGGAGCGTGATGAATACTTTGTGCTCATCACGCTCCGCGTGATGTCGTTTGACTTCCCAACCCATGGATACTCGTCTAACGTCACCGAAGACAGACCGATGGTGTGACCAGCGAGTAACCCTCAAAAGTCAACATCCAGCTCCATCACGTGGAGCGTGATGAACACCAACCCAAAGCGTTAGCGAGGAAATGCGGGAGGAGCCTCGCTGACGCTCTGACGCTCTGACGCTCTGACGCTTCAGGATAGTGTGAACAGCCTGATGACGCGAAACGATGTCGAACCTAATGGTACCCCCGGGGGTCTTGGCAATTCGCCTGTGATCTATCTCCGCGGCGCTGGTACGGCGCGATACAACCTTCGTCCTCGCTGGCGAGTCGGGCTGGTGGGGAAGAACTCGCACAGACACCATGCCCCCCCCTAACGAGCCGTGTCTTCCGAATTCCGTCTGCTTGGCTTGTGAGTGGATTTACGTCGCATCGACCCTTGAACCGAAAATATCAGTCTGCTAAGTTACGTGTTTCCCATCAAAGCAACGGGATCAGCAGGGAGTGCGCAGTCGCCCACAAGGCGGCGGCACCATTCACTCCGTCCCGACCAGAATTGACCGCAGAGGAGTTTAGCGTGGCCGGGACCAAGACTTACATGGCGAAGCCGGGCGATTTGACCGCCAAATGGTGGTTGGTGGACGCGACCGACAAAACGGTCGGACGTCTGGCCAGCGATATCGCTATGGTGCTGATGGGCAAGCATTTGCCCACCTATACCCCCCATCTTGATACCGGCGATTTCGTCGTTGTCACCAATTGCGAAAAGGTGAAGTTCACCGGCAAGAAGTGGCAGCAGAAGGAATACGCCTGGTTTACTGGCTACACCGGCCAACGCACGATCACTGCCGAAAAGCAGCGCGAAGCGCACCCCGACCGCATCCTCCGCGATGCCGTCCGCCGCATGCTTCCCAAGAATGAAAGCCTGGCTCGCAAGATGCTCAGCAAGCTGAAATTGTTCGCTGGCCCCACCCACGACCATCAAGCCCAGCAGCCGCAGCCGAAGGATTTGGGCGCGAAGTAAACGCCGCGCATTTACCACCACCTTTAGTCAGTCGCAAATTAACCATTTGCCCAAAAGTTAAGCGCACCAATTATGGTTCCCCAAACAAAAGATCCTCGCACTGGCGAAGCCCTCGGTACTGGTCGCCGCAAAACCTCGGTCGCCCGCATTCGCATCAAGGCGGGTGGTGGCAAGATCACCGTCAACGGACGCGAGTTCACCGAATACTTCCTCATCGATCAAGAACAGCAGCAGATTCTGCAAGTGCTGGACTCGGTCAATCTCCGCGACAAAGTGGATGTGACCATCACCGCCAGCGGCGGCGGTCGCAACAGCCAATCGGGCGCGGCCCGCATGGGTATCGCTCGCGCCTTGGTCGTTTACGATGCCGAAAACTTCAATGCCATGCGCGATAACGCCTTCCTGACGCGCGATTCGCGTATGAAGGAACGCAAGAAGTACGGTCTCCGCGGTGCTCGCCGTGGCGTCCAGTTCTCGAAGCGTTAATCGCCTTTCGCATTTGCT
This sequence comes from Pirellulaceae bacterium, assembly GCA_041752355.1. Classification (GTDB taxonomy): domain Bacteria; phylum Planctomycetota; class Planctomycetia; order Pirellulales; family Pirellulaceae; genus JAEZGD01. Next base: position 1,583 of record JBGSHH010000783.1, read on the forward strand.
CTGCAAACATAGCCACAGCCTGCGTTCCTTCACCGGTTCGCAGGCTGTTTGCGTTGATTCTCGCAGGGCGTGACGCGGTGACGCCACCCAGGCAAGTTGCCTGTCGCCAGAAATGCGTTTGCCAGCGTTGCAGAAAAGACTTATGTTGATTGCTCGGGGGTCACGCTCATCCTGGGAGGAGAACGACCATGTCGAGCTTTCGTCGCTGGACCATCGGCATCTGTGCCGCATCTCTGCTCGTGTTCCCATCGCTGGCATCCGCCCAGTACTCCGCCATCTCCACACCGTTTCAAGGTGCTGGCGATAGCTACTACGAGCGGATGGGCTTTGGCTTTGGTGGCAACATCGGCAACAACGTCTTCTTCAACAATGGCGGCGGAAATCCCGCCGTCCCCTTTGGTGGCGGAAACCCAGGCGGCGGCGCGAACTTTGGTTTTGGCGTACGCGGCAATGGGTTCAACATGAACTTCAATGGCTTCGCGGACTCCGGCTACAGCTCGAATCTGTCGTCGACCACGCCCTCGGTCGTGGTTCCCAATGGCGGCACCGGTTCGATCTTTAGTGGACAGATTCGCCCTTTCGTAACAGGTCTGGTGCCTGTAGTGGGGGCGTTTTCGCCCGGCGTGGGCTACACGCAATTGCCGCCGACCTATACCAGCCCGCTCGTCGAGCGGATGGTGCGCATGCACGATCAACTCGCGACAGCTCCCAGTCGATCGACCAGCAGCAACACGTCCGCGGAATCGGCTCCGCCAGCACGCACGGTCAGCACGGCCGAACGCGGTGACTTGAGCTTGAGTGAGATCCGCGCTCAGGCCGCAGCGCAAGCAGACGTGGAGTCCGAAGAAATGGCGGCTTTGCTCGAAGCGGCGCGACTTCGCGAAGCGGCCGGCGATTATGGTCAAGCGATCATCGACTATGGTCGCGCTGCCTCACGCGCCAAAGGCGCCTTGCGGGAAGAGCTGCGCATCAAGATGCGCGAACTGCGCGCCGCGAAGTAAGCGTTGTACTTCGTCTTACGAACCCGCACCATCAGCGAGGAAATCCAGGAAAGCCTTGCTGGCGCTCTGACGCTGCGGGCTGATCGGGGCGGCGTCCCCAGCGGGGATTACGACGAAGGCACAAAGGAAGGCAATTCAGTTCTTCTTGGTGTCTTGGTGATAGACCTGCTGCCCGCGTTGATCGGCGGGGGATGTCAAACGATCTCCGCGGCGCTGGTACGGCGCGATGCAACTTCCGTCCTCGCTGGCGCTTCGGGCTGGTGGGGAGAGGGCCGCCATTACCAGCCCGAAGCGCCAGAGCGCCAGCGAGGACAGGGGTATGGTGGGGTTGGCATAGCGCCACGGAGATGCAGCGACGTGGTGCCCAATGGAACTCCTGGGTCGTTCGGCGGGGGATGTCGCGGCGGTACGGTCCCACCATGTCGATCCCAATCGAACCCCCAGATCGTTCGGCGCGTGGCGTCAAACGATCTCCGCGGCGCTGGTACGGCGCGATGCAACTTCCGTCCTCGCTGGCGCTCCGGGCTGGTTGGGGATGGGCTGGTGGGGAGAGCCAAAATTGAAATCCCCTACTTGACAACTATTCATAACTTCTGTATCATATCCGAATCACATACGCTCCTTTGCTAACGGAGGTTGAGCGATGAAAGTTTGGATTCCGCGGTCACCAC
>JBGSHH010000784.1:0-36517 GCA_041752355.1 Pirellulaceae bacterium
GCCGACGAGTGGACGTGCCGACGAGTGGACGTGCCGACGAGTGGACGTGCCGACGAGTGGACGTGCCGACGAGTGGACGTGCCGACGAGTGGACGTGCCGACGAGTGGACGTGCCGACGAGTGGGCTGCCGCCGGAGTTGACGACGCTGGCGGTAAAAGCACCCCCTTCTGGGTCGAAAACGTTAAACATTTGCACAAGTCGCCGGCGCCGTCTGAAACGCTCCTGGATCACATTTTGGAACGCGGTGTCGCGGATGTAACGCTCGACGGGCAAAGAGTTACCGCGTCGCTTGAAAAAATGCGTACGGAATTCAAACGGGTCGCACAACGAGGTTGCAGGAAGTTGGGGGAGGTGGAATCGCCGTAGGACGGATATGCTCATCCGTCCGCGTCCCCGTCCTCGCTGACGCTTCGGGGTGGTGTGGAGAGAAGGGGACAGTCTAAGGACATTCTACTTTTCAGCTGCCCATTGAGCATTCTATAAGCAAGTTTGGCGACTCAGCATACCTATTCCTTTAATCATCGTCGTTATGAACCCTCTCCAATTCCAAGGTGGTCCCAACATCGCCCTTAAGCTACCGCCTGCCGCCTTTGAGGCGACGCTCGCCTTCTATCGTGATACTCTTGGCTTATCGTTGCTCGAATGCCATCTTCCCCAGCATGTCTTTCAGTTCGGCAGCATCTACCTCTGGCTCGACCGCTGTGAGCATCTTGCCCACGCGGAAGTCTGGCTTGAGATTCTCACGAACGATACAGCGGAGGCGAAGCTGCACCTGGCGAACCACAACGTGCAGCGGTGCGACGAGATCGAACCATTGCCTGTCGGTTTCGACGGTTTCTGGATACGAAGTCCATCGCCGATTGTTCATCTCGTCACTCACGAGTAGCAGAAAAGGTAGGCAGCAGATTTAGCTCCAATATTCCGCTATGCCCGACGAATGGCTTACTGGTTCGCGCGGAATGATCTTTAAGTCGCTTACTCTCTTGGTGTCGCATGACCGATGCAACTTCCGATACCGTTCCCCTTCGCAACTACGCGGCGATGTTGTCGGCGGTTGGCTGGTTGCGCGGTTCGCTTTATGGCGTACTGAGTGGCGAGATCGATCGGGCCGAGATTCAACGTTTGCTCGACGCCACGTCCACCGCCGCAATCGCCAAACTGCTCGGACAAACCGAAGCCGATTTGGCCATCGACGCTGATCTCTATTTGACGCGCGCTGAGCAACGCGCCATCGGCGGTCAACACGCATCCGCCGAATAGTTCGCGCTGGCGAAGTTATTGTCGCAAATTTTGTTTGACGGACGGTCGCACGAGCGCTTAGCATTACACCCGCGCTATTGTGGCCACCAGCTTCCTCACGGTAGCTGCTCAATCCTTCCGGCGGAGTTGCAGGCGATGTCGAATCGGTCTTATCTATGCGGCACCAATTTGGAAACGACCTATCCTAGCTTTGTCGATCCCAACTTCGATGCGACCGAACACACCATCGCTTGCGATGTGTATTGTGTGCCGTTGCTCTGGACGGCGCTGTTTCGTCCCGCGGATATCGTTACCAAGACCTTCACGATCGAGTCGGACGAGATAACCACCGAAGCGCCCCTCGTCGCGCGGACGACCGCGATTCGCCAATTGCAAGAAGCGGTGCCTTACTTCAACAAACTGTTCGAGGAGGAAGGGTCCCTGACGGAGTATGCCGACTTTCTCCAACAAGCATTGGAGGCGATTGACGATCAATTTGTGACGATCGAACTGCAAGAGATTGCCTGCCTGAGTGAATCCGAACAGGAGTACTACGACGAGTTTCGCCGCGCGTTGGCAGGCATTGGCACCGACTATTCCGCCGAGGCGAAGCAGCGATTGGTCGATATTGCCCAGTTTCAGGAGATGGAAAAGTTTCCGCCAGCGCGTTTGCACTTGGACGATTTGGAAGGCGAGGAATACGACTATTGGAATCATTGCCGCATCTGCGGAGCCGGCGAGAATGGCGCAGGCATGGGGCGGCCCGTCCCTTGGGAAGCGTAGTTCGAGCTAGGGACGTTTGCCAAATGGTGGCGGATATCGCTCTGGGTTTCGACTATAATCGGAGGTATGAAATCCCACCTGATTTGGCCCGCCTGGGCTCTGTTATTGTGCGCGGCCCCCGCCTTGTTGGCCGATGAACTGTTCGAACAGCAAATTGCCCCGCTGTTGGAGCGGAAGTGCGTCAATTGTCATAACGGCGGCGAGCACAAAGGGGGCTTGAGCTTGGAGACGGCGAAATCCGCGCTTTCGGGCGGGGATTCCGGCGCGATATTCGCCCCGGGGGACGCGGCTTCGAGTTTGATCATTGACTACGTCTCCGGCGACAAGCCCCAAATGCCCAAGCGTGGTGAACCGCTCACCAAGGACGAAGTTGCGGCGCTCGCGAAGTGGATCAACACCGGCGCGAAATGGCCGGAAGAACGCAAGCTGGTCGATAAGTATCTGGCCAGTAGCGATTGGTGGTCGTTGCAGCCCGTGGTGCGTCCGGCGCTGCCGAAGTTGAGCGCGGAAGATGCCGCCCGCGTCCGTACGCCGATCGATACTTTCATCTTGGCCAAACTGCGCGAACAAAAACTCAGCCCTTCGCCGGAGGCCGATCGTCGCACGCTGATGCGTCGCGTCTATTTTGATTTGATCGGGCTGCCCCCTGCGCCAGAAGAAATCGAAGCCTTCGTCAGCGATCCCGATCCCAAGGCCTACGAAAAGTTGGTCGACAGGCTACTCGATTCGCCGCGCTATGGCGAACGCTGGGCGCGGCATTGGCTCGATATCGTCCACTATGGCGACACGCACGGCTATGACAAAGACAAGGTCCGCCCCAACGCCTGGCCCTATCGCGATTATGTGATTCGCGCCTTCAATGAGGATAAGCATTACACGCGCTTCGTCGAGGAGCAACTCGCAGGCGACGTACTGTATCCCCACACGCGCGATGGCATTGAGGGTCTGGGCTTTATCTCGGCGGGACCATGGGATTTCGTCGGACACGCGGAGCTGCCGGAAGAGAAGCTCGATGGACAGATCGCGCGGATGCTTGACCGCGACGACATGGTCAGTACCACGATGAACGTCTTTGTGAGCACCACCGCGCAATGCGCTCGCTGCCACAATCATAAATTCGATCCGATCACGACCGATAACTACTACGGCCTGCAAAGCGTCTTCGCCGCCGTTGACCGGGCGGATAGGGCGTATGATGCCGATCCAGACATTGCCACCCAGCGCGGCGAACTCGTCAAGCAACTCGCGCAGCGTCGCACGGAACTTGCCGCCGCGCAAACCAAGACCCGCGAAGTGGTGGGCCCGGAACTGGCCGTGATCGACGCGCGAATTGCGGAACTCAGTCAGCGTCAAAAGCCGCAAGATCGCCCCGAGTATGGCTATCACAGCGAGCTCGTCACTGACCAAGACACGACAAAGTGGGTGCAGGTGGAACTGGGCGAGTCGCAACCGATCGCTCACGTGTTCATCGTCGGTTGCAACGATAGCTTCGCCAATATCGGCGCAGGCTTTGGTTTTCCGGTCCGCTTTAAGATTGAAGCCAGCGACGATCCGGAATTCAAGTCCGGCGTCTTCACCATCACCGATCAAACCGCGGCCGACTACAAGAATCCGGGCGTCACGCCGCAAGGCTTCGCCGCCAAAGATGTCAAAGCAAAGTACCTTCGCGTAACCGCGACCAAGCTCGCGTTGCGGCAGAACGACTACATGCTGGCCCTCGCCGAACTCACCGCCTTGTCGCCTGAGGGAAAGAACGTGGCGCTGGGCGCTAAGGTCACCGCGCCCGATTCGATCGAAGCGCCGGTGCGCTGGGCCAAGAAGAATCTCACGGACGGCATCTATAGCGGTTCCTGGGGAGATGACGCCTTGGCGGAACTCACCAGGTTGCAAACGCAGCGCGAAGCGATGCTCGCCAAAGCGCTCACGCCTGAACTGCGTAAAGCACTCGCTGATGCCGAACAAGCACTCGCCAGCACGCAACAAGCGATCGCGAATTTGCCGCCGCAGCAAAATATCTATTGCGGCACGATTCATACCGGCAGTGGCGCGTTTCGCGGTACCGGCCCCAGTGGCACGCCGCGGGAGGTCTTTGTGCTGTCGCGCGGCGATGTGCGAAACAAGGTGAAGCCGGCGGTCCCCGGCGCCTTGCCGTTTGTGCCGGATGTACCAGCAACGTTTGCACTCTCGCCGAGCGACACCGAAGGGGCGCGGCGCGCGGCGCTGGCGAAATGGATCGTCGAACCGAAAAATCCGCTCACCTGGCGGTCGATCGTCAATCGCGTCTGGCAGTTTCACTTCGGTCGCGGCATTGTTGATTCTGCCAATGACTTCGGCCGGATGGGAACGCTCCCCACCCATCCCGAACTGCTCGATTGGCTGGCGGTGGAGTTTCGCGACAATCGGCAATCGATGAAGGCGTTGCATCGGTTGATGGTGCTGAGCAGTACCTATCGTCAGACTTCCGCCAACAACGACGCCAGCGAACAACTCGACGCAGGCAATCAGTATTTGTGGCGCCAGAATCGTCGGCGTTTGGAAGCGGAGGCATTGCATGACGCGACCTTGATCGCCGCCGGAAAAATGGACTTTAAAATGTATGGCCCAGGCTATCGCGATTTTGGCTTCCTGGACGACCACTCGCCGCACTACAAATATCACGAACACAATCCGGTCGATCCCGCGTCGCATCGGCGTTCCATCTATCGCTTCATTGTGCGGAGTGTGCCGGATCCGTTCATGGAGACGCTCGATTGCGCTGATCCCTCGGCGCTCGTGGCCCGTCGCATTGAGACGCTCACCCCGCTACAAGCGTTGGCACTACTCAACAATAAGTTCATGGTCCGCATGAGCGAACATTTCGCGTCGCGCGCCCAGACGCTGGGCAAGTCGCCGGAGGAACAAGTCGCCGCCGCCTTTGGGCTCGCGCTCGGCCGAGCGCCGTCGGCCGAAGAACGGTCCGTCCTCACCAAGCTTGCCGCACAACACGGCCTGCCGAGTGTTTGCCGCGTGATACTCAATAGCAATGAGTTTATGTTTGTGGACTAGTTGGAGCGCGGGCGTCGTGTTCGCTCGGATATCATTGAAATTGTAGGTCGCGATCGAGTTCGAGGAATTTTCATCATGCCATCCCCTTTTCCTGGAATGGACCCCTTCATTGAAGGACAAGTGTGGCGCGATTTTCATACCGCGATGTTGCTGGCGATTCGCAAAGCGCTCGTGCAACTCGTTCGTCCGCGATATGTCGTTAACGTGGAAGAGTACGTGTATCTGGTGGCCGACAACGATACAACCCAGAAGTTGATTGCACCCGACGTGCGCATCGCCGAGTCGCAGCAAGCTTGGCCGACAGCAACCTCGGCTGACGTGGATGCGGATGTCATGCTGCAACCGGTACACTTGCGAACGCCCATACCCGAGCAATACGAGCAGACGTTTCTGGAGATTCGCACGCGATCGGGGGCTGACGTAGTCACCGTGTTGGAATTGCTGTCGCCGTGGAACAAGGCAAATGGACCGGGACGAACGGAGTACTTGAATAAGCGCCACAACATCTGCGCATCGCGCGCCAATTTGGTCGAATTCGATTTGTTGCGCGGTGGACCACGCTTGCCAACGACAGCACATTTACCCCCTGGCGACTATTTTGCGTTCTTGTCGCGGCGCGATCAGTTTCCGGATGTGGAGGTCTTTGCCTGGTCGCTCCGCGATCGATTGCCCGCCCTGCCGATTCCCTTAGCGGTTGATGACGCGGATGTTCGCTTGGATTTGCAGGCGGCGATGAACACCGCCTACGATGATGCGGGATATGATTACTCGTTGGACTACGGCATTCCCGTATCGCCACGACTCACGACTGAAGAGACTGCCTGGGCAGAAGAGGCTCTAAAACAGAGCGGAAGGACATAGATATGCGAGCAACCCTGAATCGTCGGGAAGCACTCTGGAATATCGGTGGTGGACTAGGAGGCATCGCGCTGGCGAGCCTGTTGGGTGACGACCGTTTGCTTGCCGCGCCGCATCATGCGCCGAAGGCGAAACGCGTCGTGCAACTCTTCATGTCTGGTGCCGCGAGCCAATGCGATCTATTCGACTACAAGCCGCTGCTCATCAAGGAAAATGGTAAGGCGTGGGATCCTGGCGAGAAGGTGGAACTGTTTCAGTCCTCGCCTGGCAGCACGATGGCCGCGCCGTGGGCGTGGAAGCAATATGGTGAGAGTGGCAAGTTCTTAAACGATTGTGTCGCGCCGCTGGGGGCTTGCGCCGATGACATGGCCTGGGTGCATAACATGGTCGCCAAGAGCAATGTGCATGGCCCCGCCACGTTCATGCAAGCGACTGGCTTCGTGCTACCGGGCTTCCCCAGCATGGGCGCGTGGATCAGCTATGGCCTGGGACGTTTGACCGATGAACTGCCGACGTTCGTGGTGCTCCCCGATCCACGCGGCTTCGCTCCCAACGGTCCCAAGAATTGGGCGGCGGGTTTTCTGCCGGCCGAGCATCAAGGAACGATGATTCGCCCCAGCGCAAAGAACCCCATCGAGGATCTCTTTCCGCCGGAAGGTTCCTTCGTGAAGCGCGAAGCCGAAGGGGATGTGCTGGCAGCGCTGCAAGCGCTCAACAAGCAACATGAAGCACAGCGCGCCGGCGATGATCGGCTCGACGCGCGCATCCGCTCGTATGAGATGGCGGCGAAGATGCAACTGACCGCGCCGGAAGTACTCGATCTATCGCAAGAGCCGGCGCATATTCTGAAAATGTATGGCCTCGATTCGCTCGATATCGACGTCAAGAACGAGATCAACGAGCAGCAAGAGATCCAATACTTCGGTCGCAACTGCCTGGTGGCGCGGCGATTGCTTGAGCGCGGCACGCGCTTTGTGCAGATTTGGTCGGGGGCGGATAATGGTTTCCCGCGTCGCAACTGGGATTCGCACGAGGATCTCAAACGCGATCACTGGCCGCTCGCCCGGGGCATGGCGACCGGCGCGGCGGCGCTTATCCAGGATTTGAAACAGCGCGGCATGTTGGACGATACGATCATTCTGTGGACGACCGAGTTCGGCCGCATGCCCTGCAGCCAAGGCTCGCTGGGACGCGATCACAATCCGTTTGTGTTCACCAACTGGCTGGCTGGCGGCGGAATTAAGGGGGGCACGACCTACGGTCCCAGCGACGACTGGTCGTACAAACCGGCCGAACCCAGTCAAGCGACCTACTGCTACGACATCCATGCCACCATTCTGCACTTGCTGGGCATCGATCACACAAAACTCACGTTCCGCAACAACGGTATCGACCGCCGCCTGACCGACGTGCATGGACATGTGATCAAAGACCTTCTGGCGTAGCGAAGGTCGCAGGCGACTTCGCGCTTGGGCTCCAATCGCTTACGCTGTGGGGATGGTACTTGGCGTCGGAAACATCACGGCGATCCTCATCTCGCTCAAGATTGGGCGTGAACAATCGTTGTTCCTGCGTCTGACGTCGGATGGTGAGATCGATCGACGCGGCACAGGCAGCGAGGACGATCCCGACGACGTTCTGTGTCGCGGTCAGATCGATCCCAGCGTCTTCGCCGCACTTCGTGATGAAATCACCGCGCCGCTCTGGGCGTGGTTTAGCAATTCCCACACGCAGCCCAATCCGCGCGGCAAGAAATGCCAACTGCTGATTGGCTTCAAGACAGCCAGTGGCGGCGAACATTTGGCCGCCTGGGAATATGGAAGCAAATCATTCACGCCGCCGGAGGAAGTTTACGACTTCGTGATGGTGGCGGTGCGACTGACCGATCCTTGGTGGGAAGCAGTCCGCGCCAATCAACCAACATCAACACGCGAGTAAGTCTGATGAATCCTCCTCCTTTCGATGTCGCCCTCGCCCACCGTTGGTTTGCGATCGATCTCAACAATGCCGCTTGGGATCTTATTGACTTGCCTGAGCGATCCGCCGATCAAGACGACGAGATGATCGCTTCCGCGCTCGCCTCGCGGCAGCATTGGTACAAGGTCGGTACGATCGTCAACAAGCTACGCGCGGAGTCGCTCGTCGCGGCGGCCTATTTGAATGCCGGTTGGCCAGAGTTGTCGCTCCGGCACGCGCGGCTCTGCCAATCGCTCAGCGAGCAAGCAGGCGAGGACCAAACGCACTTCGATCGCGCTTGTGCCCTGGGGGGATTGGCCTGCGCTTTGGCGCGCCTCGATGATTGGGACGAAGCCCGGACGCGCTATGGCCAGGCGCTCGCCGAGACCGAACAGTTTGAAGATCCTGAAGAGAAGCCCGTCTTCGAGCGATTGTACCCATTCGAGGAAACGTAGCGCATGGTCGTTGTTCGCTGCGCGAACGATACGCATCACTTCTTGGCGCTGTGTACGTAGAGATTGCTTGCACCTAGCCCGTACTTGGTCTGGCCCTGAATCGTGACGCGGACATGGCAAAAGCCGCGACACTCGGGCGGGATGGTGAGCTTGGTGCGAAACTCGCCAGCTTGGATCGGCGCGACGAAGGAGGTCCAACAACGATCGTTGGCGGCGGTGTAAACGTCGTGGTACTTCGCCAGCACTTCCTCATCGCCATCGAATTTACCGCGCGTGACCGGGGATTGCTTCATCTGATCGCGACGGCAGATCAACTCCACCTGACACTCACCGGCGAGCGGCGCGATGCCGGAGATTTCAATCTCATCACCTGCGGTTGCCTTGGCAGGCAGGGTGAGTTCCAGCGGCTGGGGATGCTCCAGCGTAAGCAGCGGATCGCCGAGCAAATTGAACAGCGCCAAATGCTCGCGGCGTTCTTCCAGCAGCATGTCTTTGCGCGGACTGATCGCCTGCGCGATGGCGTCGAGCAATACGCGGTTGGGATTGTTCGCTTCGTCGGCCATCAGTCGTCGCTTCGCGTGCAGCACGACTTCACCTAGCGTGGCGCGCTTTTGATGAAAGTACTCGTCCATCATGTTAGTACCTAGCACCGCCATGGCGTACGGCATGGTGACTCGCGAGCCGCTGAGCACGGCCACCGGTCCTTGGTCGCGGCGCAAGAACTCTTCCGCCAGGCAATCGTCCACTTGATCGAATGCCCCAGTATAACAGGCCAAGAAGATGGCGATCGGTTGCCCTGTTTCACAACGACATTTCTCCGCGTCGCGCGCTGCGAGAATATGATAGTGACGCTCCGGCGTTTGCACGCGATCGAGATAGGTCTTTTGACCGTGGCCGATATAGACCCAAAACAAACAGCCTTCGTTCATCCGGTCGAGGGTGGCTTCGTGAAAGCGACGCGGATCGGGACAATACGGACTACGCCAACTGCCGTAGGTCATGTTCGTCGTGTAGGCGGCGGGAATGCCATCGCAGAGAAACTTCCGCGTCGACATCTCCAGCACGTTGTCGACCAATGCTCCAAAGCCGCCGACACCCGCGATAAGATTGATCCGCTGTCGCCAGGCGCCACGATCGCCTGACGTTTCATACGCAATGATCTTTTTCACCAGTTGCGCGAGTTCGGCAGGATCGTCGGCAGGCAAGCGACCGATGGCGATGTCGGGTAGGCTATCGTCGTCGAGATCAGCGTAAGTATTGTCGGTGGCAATTTCTGGTTCCGAACCCCACAGCACATTCACCTTGGCTTCAATGCGTTCGGTCGGCACGAGTCGGGCGCGTGCGGCGGCATCATCGTTCTTGTCGGCGACGGCATCGCCCACCAGCACCACAAACTTCAGCTTCCCCCGCTGGGCGACTCTTCGCAACGCCGTCCGTAATTCATCAGGTGATAGCGAGTTGGGTAAATGGCCGATCACATGTCCTTGTGCTTGCCGGTGGGCAAACCAAGGCTTTAGCGGTGGCAGCATGTCATCGGCCGCGACGACAATCACATCGGGAGCCTCCGCCGCCGGTTCCACGCCAGGCAGCGATAGCAACAACAAGAGCCAAACATTCATAGGAGGCGATCCCTGCGCGGCGAAGGCACGTTTGCCCCGCGAGCCGGCGGGCAAACTGAGTGGGTATCAAACGGATCGTGGGCGAAAAGGTTCGACGTTTTCCAGGATTATACACTGCTCGTGGTAACAACGACCACACTTGGTTCGGTTCGGCTAGCCGTACGAGGCGTGCGGTACATGCTGGCAGCAGGTAACTACCCAACTACACCGCGACCGGGGCGGCGGCACCGGAAAAACGGTAGCAACAATTGCCTGCAGAGCACTCCAAACGATACACGGCAACACTGGTCACGGGATGCGGCTTGCCGCCGGGGCGACGTCCCAGCAAGCGGAATAAATTGCGATTGATCGGAAAAGTGGCGATCTCATTGAGTTCTTCGACCGGCACGGTGATCGTCTGAAAATGTCCGTCCAAAGGACCGCCGTGAAACTCAACCTGATAGCGATGAGCCGACATAAACAAATCCCTCTCCGACGAGTCCGGGGGTGAACAACGAGCGCGCGATCGCAACTGCGCACAAATTTGAGGTAGGCATTTTACATGCCAGAGTGCGAAATGTGGAAGATCAGTCGGACGTAGTTGCCGCAAATTGCTTAAAGACGCATTATCTGGGAAAGTGCGCGAAGCCAGCGAAACCTTGGGAACGTCACAACGGCCACTTACCCTTGGTGGCGCACTAGACATGCTAGCGTGCGGTCAACCAAAGTGGTTGATAACCGCGCGGTGGGCAGTGAGCGAAAGCGGCACACCGGGCGCAGAATTGGGGTAACGAACTCGCCTCGCACAGACAGTGGCTCAAACAATCACGACGGTCAGCGCTTGGAAATCGCGATGATTGCGGATGGGGTCGAAGTCGCGCTCATTAGCCACCATATCGCGATAGTTCGTATCCAGATCGAAGGCCCTCGAAAGGTAGGCGACCGCTAGCTTGACATTCTTGGCCATGGCCCAGTAACAGGCGAGGTTGTAATAGATGATCCCTTGGTTGGGATCGACATTCATCGCTTCTTCCAAGGCCTGAATCGCCAAGTCGAGGCGACCACAACGCTTGTGACACCAACCCAACGCCAGCCAGACGCTGAGATTGTCCGGATCGTGCTCGGCCGATTCTTTGAGCGGGATAATGGCTTCGTGGAAGCGGTGCATCGCACGGTACGCTTGCCCGCGCAGGTAGAGTCGCTGAGCTTGTCGCCCGCCCGAATCTTCGATCCTGTCGAGCGTTTCCAGCACGCGCTCACCGATGCGGTCGCGGACCGGGGGTTGCAGCGGCCATTGTTCGGCGAAGACCATCATCAAATCGAGATAGCCTTCCGCTTCACGTAACAGCTGTTGTCGTCGGACTCGTTGATAAGTTGTGGCAATCGCCATGGGGACGTTCTCGACAAGGAAGCGCCGCGCCCAGCACTCGATACACTGTATTGTACTCGCCGATTGCAGTCAGCGAACGATTTGCGTTCAATTTCTGTTCGCAAATCTTTTCCGCACAACCAGATAGTAGTCACAGGCAAGGTAAAAGGGAAACTCCGAAAATGGGAAGCAGGAAAAATAATCGGGTGACGCCCGTTACGGCACCGCGGTGCATAACTCGATGTAATGTCCGTCCGGATCGATGAGGTAGATTTGGAACGCGCCATCGGGACGGGTGCGGCGTGGCAAATACTCGATGTTTCGGGCCTGAAAATCCGCTTCCCAGGCGTCCATGTCGTCGATCATCAGCGCCCAGTGATTGCCCCGATTATGCGATTGCGTGTCGGCGTCTCGCCCGCCGATTAAGTGCAATTCCTGATCCAATCCCAGCCGAAACCAAGCGCCAGGAAAGCTAAAAGCGGGACGCGGAATGAGTTCCAGTCCCAACACGTCGCGATAGAAAGTGGTGCTCCGCGTGACATCGGCGACGTGCAAAGCAATATGATTGAGTTGCAAGATTTTCATAGAGATTCAAAACCGAGTGTGGCGATGGAAAGCTGCAGTCCAGCATACCATTTCCGAAGGCACGCTAGCGGTTGCGGGAAACATCATGCTCAGGCTTTATTCGCGACAGTTCGATCAACCTGCCTACTGGGAGACGTGGGAAAAAGAGGGGCAAACGTGCATTCATTTTGGCACGGTGGGTGAGCGGGGCGAGACATTGTGGTTTCCCGCGCACTTACGCGAGGCGATGACTCGCAAGCTCGCAGGCGAAGTGGAAAAGCTTCGCGAGAAAGGCTACGAGGAACTCGCCCCTGACGAATTCTGTCAATTTGTCGTGCAATACCCAACTGCATTAATCGATGCCGCCACGCGCGAACGACTGGAAGCCTTAATCGACGAGGCACTCGGCTGGACCGGCAATGGCACCTGCGACGGTGTGGATGCGAACGGCCAACGCGTGAACATTCTCTGCGCGGTGCTCGCCCCGCCGCGAGCATGCGAGACCATTCTGGCAATCCTCCGTGAAGAGCGACTGCTTAAAGGCGCGACACTCGCCGCGACCGTGCCGGGCGGCGCGGACTTCTTCGTAGCCTGGCCCAGCGAACATATCGGTCGAACGCTGACCCTGGATTGATCGCGCTCGCGCGCCGTAGCCATTGTCTGCCAGCATGTTGGCTCCTTGCTAGCATGATCCTTGCTAGCTGCTATCGTCGGCTGGTCAACTTTGCCGAGATGTAACTGCCATTGCAATTGCTTTGTTGCCAAACAACCGATACATACTCCCAAGGTGAGTCGGTAAGTGATTGGCCGCTTTGTTGCATGGGGCAACGAATCGCTGGCCGAACGCGTGTCGCGCACTCGCGATCTTAAATACGCATGGAATCGGTTCCGTCAGAACAATCGAAGTCGCTCCACGCACCCATAGCACGCGCTATGCTGGTTGCCGTCGGCTATTTCGTCGCAGCGGAACTGGGTCACGCGCTTTCCTTTCATGCGTTTCCTTTCGCCACGTTTTGGCCAGCGGCAGGTGTATTGCTCGCGGCGCTCGTGCTCTCGCCCCGTTCCTGGTGGCCACTTATCGTCTTGTGGGCGATGGCCGCCAACTACCTTAGCGATATCGTGGTCCATGGGAAGAGCAGCTACTTGAGCATGTTCTTTCTGCTCGCCAACGCCACCGAGTCCGTTACCGCAGCTCTGCTGATTCGCCTGGTATTGCGTGGGCGCACGCGCGTCAACAGCCTCCGCTCGATGCCGACGATTATCCTGGCAGGCGTATTGTGTCCGATGTTGGGCGCGGCGATTGGAGCGTCTGGCCTGGTGCTGGTCAATGATGCCAATTCCTTCTTCCACAATTGGCGGGTGTGGTGGGTGGCCGATGTGATCGGCATGCTGGTAGTGGCACCGATTGTTTTGATTTGGGCCAAGCCTACGGAACGGCACGTACTCACGCCGTCGCACTGGCGAGTTGGCGAAGCTTGCCTGCTCACCGCGCTGCTGATGGGACTGGCGGAATACGTGTTTCACGGGCGGTTCTTTCTATTCTTCGTCGATCAAGAATTGCGAATGCGATTTCCGATCGTGCTGCTGCCGCTGTTGGCTTGGATCGCCCTGCGATTTGAACTGCGCGGGGCGACACTCGCCAACGGCATCATCGCGCTGTTTGCCGTGTTTTTTACAACGCGCGGAGTGGGACCATTCGCGGAAGCGACCAACGATGTGATTGGCCGCGCTATCTTGCTGCAAGGCTTTTTGGGCGTAACGACGTTCATCACGTTGACTCTGGGTGCCGGCTTCTCCGAACACCGTCGATCCGAACAGCGCCAACGCCGCCTCGTCGCGAAACTCGCCACCGAGCGCGCGGCGCAGCGCGAACAAACCGAACTGTTGCAAGCGATTCTCAATTCGATGGATGATGGTGTGGTGGTCGTCGATAAGAACCTCAAACTGCTGCAACTCAATCCCGCCGCGCAGCGCATGCATGGTAACGCACACGATGATTCATCGCCTGTGGAGTGGCCGAGGAATTTTGGCATCTTTCACCGCGATGGCCAAACGCATTTGTCACACGAGCATCTGCCCTTGGTACGCGTCATACGTGGCGATTCGCCGGTGGTTAAGTGCGAAGCGATGCTGCGGCATGCTGAATGTCCAGAAGGCATTCTCATCAATGCCATTGCGAGTCCCGTGCGCGATCGCCAAGGGGAGTTGGTCGCAGGCGTCGTGATCATGCGCGATATCACCGAGCGCGCTCGCGCCGACGAGGACAAACAGCGTTTGATCGGCGAATTGCAACAAGCCCTGCGCGAAATCAAAACCTTGCGCGGCCTGATTCCGATCTGTGCGAGTTGCAAGAGCGTTCGCGATGAAAGTGGCTACTGGCAGAAGCTGGAAGCCTTTCTCACGCAACATGCCGATGTCGAGTTCAGTCACGGCATCTGCAACGACTGCGGCGAGAAGCTGTACGGCGAACTCTGGAAGCAAGCGCAGCTGGATAACAAAGTTGCTTGAACCTGTCTCAAGGCTGCTTGTACTGAAACGCTCCGATGAACTGCAGGCAAGACTTTTTTGGCTTGCCTTTGTGACGGAAATAGCCTGCGTTGTTGAGTGAGCTAAAGGGAGGTTTAGCTCGGTAATCCAGTCCGTACGCCACAACGACCACATTTCCGCTCGCAACACCTGCTTTTTGGGCTGCTGCTGCCGCTTCTTTCAAGACGGGGGGAAGGTCTTCCCAACCCTTTAGTAGAGCCTGCACGGAGACCGGCTTCCTATACGCTTCATAGAATAGATAATCGTGGTCATAGGTGAGTTGCCAGTCCCGCCCGAACTTGGAAATCGGCTTGCCAGTGTCTTCGTCGTCGTCATCGCGTTCTTCCATGTAGTCTTCCATGAATTCGGTGGAAGGCGCGGTGCCAATCCAGATCGAGGCCCAGCCTTCATGATCGAGCCGCGGCTCCCTAGGCATCTCCGGATGGATCATTACCGCTCGATTGGAAAACTCGATCGCGCCCAAGAATTGAAGTGGCTTGTCCTTAGGCCAGGTGTCGCCAGGCAAGTCCTTCTTGGCAAGGATCACCTTGAAAGCGTTGGCCTTGGCTGCCGACTTCTTTTTCTTCAAGAGCTTCTGCAACTCGTCGACATAACCTACCGAATAGTAGAGGCGTATTAGGGCCTCCCGCCATGTTTCTTTTGGGTGCTGATACGTGTGCAAGAACCACTCGCCATCATACTCGAACGGAAAATCCTTCATGAACGGACACTTTGACTTGTTGTGGTCGGCATACTTCAGGAACTCAGCTTCCGAGGGAAACGTGCCATACCAAATGTGTGCTTTCATGAGTTAACCTGCGAGTAGAGGAGGATGTGAGGCGAAGGCGTCAACCTGATGCTGCCCGAATATGATAGTCAAGGCAATCAACCGTCGACAATCTCACTGCATAATCCTCCAGCCGCAGCACCTTCCGCCGCGACATGTCAGGTACACGGATAGCGATCGACCCATTTTGCGTGTCCGACGACGTGTTGGAATGCGGCGAACAGAGTCGCTTGAGCAAGAAACGAGAACAGGGAGCCGAAGCTCCCTGTTCAATGGATTCACTGCTCGTTTCGCTTAGGCTTTGACCGGTTCCGTCGAAACCGTTTCCACCAGCGAGCGCTTCGGCACGGTGAGCTTCAGCACGGGCGCGAATTCGGCGAATTCCACATCGATCTTGCCGAGGAATTCCTGGATCGTTGGCGAACCGGCAGGCGCGACTTGTTGATAGACTTCCAAAAACTTCTCGCGTTCGGCCCATTCGTTGTCATTCACCGGCGGCAGTAGTGAGGAGAGGCCCACAGCGACATGGCCAGGATTCTTCTTCGCTTCTGGCAAGTATTGATCCAGTTTGGTGTGACCTTCGATGTAGGTGGCGAATTCTTCTGGCAAGCTCCAGCTACGGGCCATCTGGCCGGCGGCTTCCGCATGGTTCCAACCGAATTCCGCTTGTTCCAAATCCGACAAGCGCGCCGCGCCATTATTGCGGGCTTCGAGCAGCTTTTTGTATTGTTCTGGCAGTTCCTTCGCCAACAGGGGCACGGCCATGTCTTGCAGCAGCGCGGCGGCGAACAAGTCTTCGGCATCCTTCAGGCCGAGAATCTTGCCCATCGCGCGGGCGAACAGACCGCGACGCAAGGAGTCTTGCCACAAGCTCTTCAGATCGAACGGGCCGCACTTGGGATTGGGCATCAGACTAAACACCGCGCTCCACAGCGCGAAGTTTTTGATCGTGCGAATACCTACCAGCGTGATGGCGAGCTTGACGCTCGAAATCTCGCGCGAAAAACCAAAGTAGGACGAATTTACAAAGCGCAATACCTGGCCGGTGAGGCCGGGATCGGCTTCGATCGGCGTGGCAAATTCCGCCGGGCCGTTTTCTGGATCTTGCGAGAGTTCCAACAAGCGGATGGCACTTTGCGGTAAGGCCGGCAGTTGAGCGCCCGCCAGTAGTTCCTTCAACGTCGGCTTCGACGATAACTTCGCCATGTCCTGATTCCCCTGTGAACGATGTTGCGGCCAATCGCGCGGGCCGTGCTTTCTTCGAACTAGAAAACTTAGGACGCGCACGCTATGGGGGCAAATGGCCCGGCGGCTTCCCGCAAAGATTTTCGCGGCGTATGATCGCTAAAGCTGCTGCAATCGTTAGCTTGGACGACACGTCGCTGGCAGTCGCCAATTCGCCACACGTGGCGGCAACGCATCATGACAACGCATGGGATGTTGCGTTCTTACGACACGCGGAGGCCGGACCTCGCCACGTAAAATATCGCTAAACAATTGCGCTACCAGCACTTACCATGACGCGTGTGCGCCACGCCGCGGCGTGGCCTCGTGATTGCGTAAGTGATCCGCCATGGAACGCTTGCTCTATACGCTGGTGGTTGTGCTACTGATTGGATCGGGAGCGGTTCTGGCCGATCTACCGAGCGATCAGAACACGACCGATCGTGAGGGGAGTCTGCACGCGACGCCGCATCTCGACTGGGTCCGGACGGCACACGGCTGGGAGCAATCCAGTCGCTGGCGTCATCTGTTAGAAGATCACTCGCTCTCGCCTGCGCTGCGGATTCATCCGCTCCTCATCGCGCTTTTGGAAGTGTTGCTATCGCTTGCGGCTCTAGTGGCCTTCCCACCCTATTTGCCGATCACGCGGCGCGCTACTTCATAAATGCTGAGCGCGGCGATAATACCCGTCGTGGCACCAAGGCAATCGGCGATCCAATCTCGGATGTCCATGGTGCGCCCCACGTACGCCTGCGTGACCTCATCGAGCGCGCCATAAACGGCGACCACCAGCAGCACACCGAGCAACTCTCGCCACCGAAACTCTCGCTTCAAGCGCCAGGCGGTCGTGAGCAGAAACGCCAGCCCCGCATAGGCGACAAAGTGCTGCAGCTTGTCGCTATTCAAGCCGGTATGGATATGCGGTAGGTTCTGGGGCGGCAAGTGCGTGGCGACAAAGATCAATAGCCAATACGCTGGCAGCAGCAAGAGTACCGCCAACAAAGCCCAGCGTTTCCAAGTGGATTTCAGCATGGGAAAGATCATACCACGGCGGTCTGCGAGATCTGAGCGGAAGAATGGGCATTCCCCCGCGCAACTTTAGGTCGTTGCCCATCACTCCCAATCTGGCTTGGCTGGCCGGACCGAATAAAAATGCGAAAACCCCGGCCAAAAGTGGCCGGGGCTCTCATTGAGTTGGTATTTCAGTCTTTGCTTTAGCGACGCAACGTCATGGTGGGGCGCGCTGCAGGATTGGTCGCATCGGGACGACCGCGGAACGTCGCTTCATAGGAAGGGGTCGGAACCGAGCTAGGCTGCGGTTGGATCTCTTCCACATTCGTCGCGCCTGATTCCGGCAGCGTGTTGTACGAGAACATCGAAGTGGGCTCGTGCATCTCGGCATGCCACGGATAGTCGAACAGGTTGCGATAGTTGTAGGGGCGACGATAGTACGTGCCGTGGAACGCGGGGTAGCGACTCATGTAACGGTTGCCACCGTAATAGCAGCCGTAGCGCGAGCTGTAGCAGGTTTGCGGCATGTGCCCGAACCAACCACCGAGGTGATTGCCATGGCGATTCTGGTTGACGCCAGCGCCACCGCAATTGCCCGATTCGCAGCCGCCGCCACCGTGGTGGCCGAGGCCCATCGCTTCATAGCTTGTCGATTCGACGTCGTAGCTGTTGTGAGTTTGATAAATGTCGGCGCTCGATTGCGTGATGCGACCTGTCGAATAGGGTGCATCGGAGCCGGGGCCGACGCCGAGCGCGATCACGGCTAGTAGGAGGGCGTGCATGGTATTTCACCTCCAGGTGAAGGAAACGCATCGCAGGCAAGCGCGACGCGTGGTCTGTGCGGGATTTTTTGGGTGTGGGGAGACGGTGCCCTCGGCTGCTAGCGTGAGTCCGCTTGCGCAACTGGCAACTGTCGTATTGTTGCATCGGTCAGAGTCGTCGTCATATCGAGTTTGCGCTGTCAAAGCCCGTTCAACATCCTGATCCGAGGGGTTTCGTTAGTCGTTAAAGTTTGTGAGCGCAGCGACGCAAAAGCTGACATCCGTCGGCAGGACGCGGCGCAATCGCTACAGCCGTTACGGTTGACGATATTGCCTTGGATTTTGATGCGCTAATCAAAGTGAACGCTTGTTGAATTGGGTTGTCTAAGTAGCCTGAAACTTGTGGGAAATGTTCAACGATCGTAGTCAATGCTTCGTTACTTGAATCACGAACGACTCAAGTCTTATCCACGAAGCGCGGGCGAAGTTCATTTCCCAGGCTCGTAGGTTGATCTCCAGCAACTTCGACAGGCTGGATGTTCCACAAACTGAGCCAGATTCCCGGTCATCGTCGTCAGGCATGTTAGCGCGACGAGACTTCACACACCCGATGTTTAGCCACGAGAACGTGAATATGAACCAGGGCGTCTTAGTCTACAGCCATAGTCCCAGCTTGCTCGCTGAAGTTGCTCGTCACTTGGACGGCGTGTTGCCGGTCATCGCGTGCGACACGATGGAAGGCTTGCGGCAACGCGTGGAAGCCGGCAAGGTGACCGCGGTGCTGGTGCATTTGGATAGTCACACCTTGGAACATACTTCGCCGGGGCGCTTCATTGCCGAACTCGACGACGCGATCAATAGCGCGCCGCTCTATGGCCTGATCGATCAAGACTGCCCGGCTCGCTTGCGAAAGCTGGCCGAACGCGCTATCGACGATTGCTTGGAAATGCCGCAAGACCTGTCGCGTTTGCGTGGCTTGCTCGTCGAAGGGAACGATCTGGAAGGAGAACTGGAGTCGTTCTGGGCAGGAATGCCGCATAAAGAATTGCATGGACGGACGCGCTCGTTGGTGACCTTCACCACCGAGATGTTCGACATGCTCGACGAACTCAAGGTCGCCGCTCGACATAATGTCACTATCTTGTTGGTGGGCGAAACGGGTTCCGGCAAAACGCATCTCGCCCGTTTGATTCACGAAATGACCGATCGCCGCGACGAGAAGTTCTGCACGGTCGCCTGCGGTGCATTGCCTCCGGATTTGATCGAAAGCGAGCTTTTTGGCAGCACCAAGGGAGCGTTCACCGGTGCCGATAAAGATCGTGAAGGCAAGTTCGCCGCCGCGGGCAAAGGAACGTTGCTGCTGGACGAAATTGATGCCTTAACCCCCGAACAACAAGCCAAACTACTGCGCGTGATCGAGACTGGCGAGTATGAGCAAGTCGGCAGCAACGAGACGCGACACAGCGAAGCGCGATTGGTCGTCGCTTCCAACTATAACCTCGAAGAACTCGTCAAAGCGGGGACGTTCCGAACCGACTTGTACTATCGGCTCAATATTTTGAACTTCCGCTTGCCGCCTTTGCGCGAGCGGCCGTTTGATGTGGAATATCTCGCCCGCAAGTTCGCACTGGAACATAGCCGGACGCACAACATCCAACTGCGCGAGATCGAGCCAGGCTTTCTCGATGCTTTGCGCCGCTATCCGTGGCCAGGCAACATTCGCGAGATGGAAAATGTGGTGCGTCGTGCGGTACTATATTGCCAACGTGGCGTGCTGAGCGTCAAAGACTTGCCCAGTTCGATTCGCGCCGCAACCGGACTCAGTCGCCCGCAAGTCAATCTCGCGCAGCCCGCGGGCGCCTATCAAACGGCCAACGCAGGCGGGAACTACAACGGAATTCAGCCAGGACAACCGGTCATCGGTTCGCACTACGGACCCAATGGCATGGGGATGGGCTATGCTCCCCAGCAAACCAATGGCTACAACGGCAACGGCATGGGTGGCTTGAGCAACCCGAATCAGAACTACTCCAACGGCAGCTACAATGGTGGCTATCAAAACGGTAACGGCAGCTACGGCGGCGGATATGGCAATGAAACGCAGCCCTACGCAACTCCCGGTACCGGCGTGCTTCCCGGCATGCAACAGGCTCCGCCTGCGAATGCACCGACGCTGCAATCGGTAGCCCGCACCTCAACCACGCTGGAAACGCGCGTTGATGTGATCGAACAGCGAATCATCGAAGACACCTTGCGACGCAACAATCATCGCCGCAAAGAAACCGCCGCCGAACTCGGCATCAGCCGCGTGACGCTGTACAACAAGATGAAGAAATTCGGCATGCTGTAGGGGAGAATGACGAAATCCGAAGTCCGAATGACCAAGGACCCGTTTCGGACTTCCAACCGCACATTCCCTACATTCCATACGTCGCCTACCTCCAGACAGCATCTCCTGCTCCGCTATCCATAACCTAGACTTCCCAGCGAGGGTGTAACCGCGCCTTCGTTTCAACCCTGGGAGAGGTCGCGTTATGTTGAAATCTGTTTGCCGCTGGGTACTGCCGCCGCTCGCTTTGCTAATGGCGTTGTTGGTCTATCGCTTCGCGGTCGGTTCCGCCATGGCGCCCACGATTCAAACCTTGCGCGAGACGCCTTGGCAGATAACTCCACCGCACGACGAGCCCTTGGTCGCCACCGATCAAGAACTTCACCAGATGCTGGCGAAGATGGTGCCCTCGACCAATCCAGTAAATTCCAACAACTTCGTTCACGGCCTGCGACTGTGGGGCGTACAGGCGAAGTTCGAGCAAGCGTCGCTGGCCAATAGCGAGGAACTCCGTGCCTACTTTCTAAACGATCGTGAGTTTCAGCGTTGGAATGGTCCCCAGACGCCCCCGATTTTCCAGCGTACCGCCGACGGCGGCTTGCGAGCGAGATTCTTCGACGATACCCTCCACCACCGCTTCAGTTCCAGCTTCCATACCGACGACTTGCTCGCCACGTTCGGCGAAACCGGTACGCCCCTGAATACGCCGATCAAGCTGCGCCAAGGCGAGGGGAGTGTGCGCGAATTAGCCGAATTCGCCTTGCGCGATTTCAATCTGTCGCGCCACGAATTTGAATGGACCATCATCAGCTATGCCCGCTACATCTTCCCGCAGAAGCGTTGGAAGAATCGCTGGGGCGAGACGATCACGGTCGATGATCTAGTCGATCTCTGCGTTGATCAACCGTCCGGGGTGGGGCCATGCAATGGCTTGCATCGTTTGGAAGCGTTGGTCGTGTTGTATCGCGCCGATGAGCAAGCCCACGTGCTTTCGACCAAGAGCCGCACGAAGCTATTGCAGCATCTGGCGAACGTGAGCGGATTGTTGATCGCCGCACAGACCGATGCCGGTTTTTGGACGCGCAATTGGCCGCAAGGCGAAGCGGGCAGGATTGACGAAAAGGCGACTGTTTACGATCAGTTGCTCGTCACGGGGCATCAATTGGAATGGCTGGCCCTCGCACCGGTGGAAGTCCAGCCACCGCGCGAGAATATCGTTCGCGCCGCGCGTTGGACGTTGAAAACGATTCTGGAAATCAGCCCCCAAGAGTTGCAAACACACTACGGACCCTTCACGCACGCCGCCCGAGCGCTCTGTTTGTGGCGCGGCCAGGAAGCGGGCGAAGTCTGGATGAAGCACCAGGCAATCTCGCCACCTGTTGAAGCCCAAAACGCTCGTCCGCGCATTCAGGAAGCACCGGAGAGCGGAACGTAAGCACCTCATCCCAACTCTTTCCCGCTGGGAAAGGGAACCGGAAATTCGCCTACCCACCACACAATCACTTCTTCCCACTACCGACCATGACTTACGACACCACACTCGTCGAAACGCTGGAACACAAAAGCGAACGTGAAGCGCTGCCGGCTTGTCTGACGCGGGACAATCTCTCGCCGGAATACTTTCCAGCCTGCACGCGCTCACAACTGGCGCTGGTGGTGACGCTCTGTCTCGTGTTCGGCTGGATCTGCTTTCACAAGTTGAACCACACCGACCTGTGGGGACATCTGAACTTTGGTCGCTGGATGGCGACGCACGGCGCGCTGCCGGCGATGGACCCCTTCGCCGCCGAACCGGGCGAACAGGCCATTGTGCATAGCGCCTGGCTGTCCCAACTGCTGGGCTATGAAACGATCGCCACGCTGGGACTCGAAGGTCTCGTGTTGGGTCACGCTCTGTTGGCGACGCTCGGCGTAGGTATCCTGATCGCCGCCATTCGTCAGCGTGGCGTGCCGCTGGCGTGGGCGATTGCTGGCGGAGTTGCCTACTACTTGTTGTCGTTGCCAATCGTCGGCACCATCCGCCCGCAACTCTTTGGCATGGTCGGCGCGCCGCTGGTGCTCTTGGCCTGTTCGTATCTGCCAGAGAAGCGCCATCCCTTGATTTGGCTGCCGATCACATTTGCGCTCTGGGCGAATTTGCATGGTTCGTTCGTGATGGGGCTCGTGATGCTCGGCGTTTGCTGCGTCGGCGTGACCTGGCGAATCTTCGGCGAGACCGGAGGACTTAAACCAACCGCCTTCGATGTGCGCTGCGTGCGGATGTGGGCGGCGCTGGGACTTTCGGTCGTGGCATCGAGTTTCAATCCGCAAGGGCCAGCCTTGCTCACCAACGTACTGAGCTTTGGCCATCATAGCGCGCTGGCCGATATTTCGGAGTGGCGGGCGTTGTCGGTCGCGAGCTTGTCGGGTGGCTTGTTTTACACCTCCCTGGCCGTGCTGCTGGTGATGTTCAAGATCAGCCCCAAGCGTTGGGAGATGCGGGATTTGCTCTTGGCGATCGTGTTTGGTTTGGCGACCATCACCGCCATGCGTATGCTGGCCTGGTGGGCGGTGATTTGGCCTTGGGTCTTCGTGCCATACCTTGCCGCCTATTGGCAAGCGCGGTTTGGCACGAACGAGACTCCGGCGCCGGCCACCACCATGCGCACCTTGCAGGCGACTGGTTTTGTCTTCATGACGATTTTGATCTCGCCAGCGACGAATAACCTGTTGTTGAATCAGCCGCGTGGTATCGGCACGATCGGCGGTTCGGATACGCCGATTTACGTGGCGGATGAAATCGCTCGCCGTAAGCTCTCGGGAGCCTTCTTCGCGCCGATGGATTGGTCGGATTATCTCGTCTGGGAACAACCTGCCGGCTTTCGGCCGCTCGCATATTCGCACGTGCATTTGCTCGGCGACGACATCTGGCAAGATCATCAACAGATCGCCGGCGGCAGCGGTGAATGGCTGGCACTCGCGGACAAGCACAAGCTGAAGTACCTCGTGATTAGCATGGATCGCAACAAGCAACTCGCGCAGCAAGTCTCGCGTTACTCGCGGCAGCCCAAATCCCGCGCCACGGTCCTCTATCAAGATCGCAAAGCGGTACTCGTGCAACTCAAATCGCAGGTCACCCCAACCGCAAGCGTCAGCGAGGCTTCCCAGTAAAGGGCGACCAACGCGTAACGCGCCGCCAGCAACAACCGGCGGCACCGCGGAGCGTGATCGGCACTTTAGTGATCTTCATCCTTGAGCGATGGTTCGATCAGCCAGAAGCTGCTGATGAAGCCTACGATGTACACAAACGCCGACACGCCAGACGCGACTAATGCAAAGGCGAGCGGAGCCTGTGGCCCCTTCATGCCGGTCGCGAGGACGATCTGGGAAGTCACGAAAGCGAACGACGTGCCGAGCAAGCGTCCGCCGATATTCGCGGCGAAACTTTCACCTGTGCCCCGCAAGTGCATCGGGTAAACCCGCGGCAGGTAGTTGCCCCAGAAGCTAAACTGCGCCACTGTAAAGAAACCGCAGAGCAGCATGCCAACCGACATCGTGGTGATCGGCAAGTCGCCTAGCAGCAGCCAATCGAGCGGAACCGTGAAGTAGTGCGTGTTGGGAATCTTGAGAAAGAAGTAGAACACCAACGGCACGATAATCATGCCCGGCCCTTGGAAGATGCGTAATAGATTCTGTCGGCTGACGATCCGTACCGCCAAGATCGCCAGCATAAAGCGCCCGAGCAACCCGCCAATTTCCTGCACCTTGGTATATTCCGCCGCGACCTTCTGCTCGTATTGCTTGATGACACGCATCCGCGCCGGCTTTTCTGTCAGTACTTTGGGATCGGTCTCCGCCGCCTTTTCCACGACCGTGTCATGATTAGCACGCACATCGGCCAACCCGGGAATGATCTGCGGTAACTGCTGAATCGCTCCAAAGGCCGCGCCGTAACTACACGCGAACATGATCGTCGTGACGATCGTCGTGCGGCGATACGCAGGCGAGAAGAGTTCCGCGAAGCTCGGTCGCTTTAACGTGCCCTTCGCGCGTTTCTCTTGCCAGGCCGGCGATTCCGGCAGGAAGGGACGAATAAAGATCAACGGGATCGCGGGGATCAAACCGGACATGAGCGTGTAGCGCCACACCATGTCGGGATTCTTGATCGCGTCGGCACCAAACATAGCCCATTCGGGAAAATGAAACACCGGCAAGTGCATTGCATTGTTGGCGAGCGCGTGATTGACGACCGCCACCAACAAGCCACCGATCGAGGAAAACGCCTGCGTATAGCCCAGCACCTTTTCCTTTTGGATATGATTGGGAAACAACTCCGCCAGCCAGGCGACCGCTGCGACGAACTCCACACAGACGCCGATGAACGTCGTGCAGCGAAAGAACAGCAGCATCCAGATGCTCGTGGAAAAGCCCGCGAAGAATGCCGAAAACGCATACAGCAGAATGCTCCACGTCAGCACGCGCCGCCGTCCCAAACGATCGGTCAAATAGCCGCCGAGCAATCCGAAGATACCGCCAGCAAACGCCGGAACATAGAACAAGATGCCGAGCCAAAACTGGAAAGCGTCCGTTCCTGGTTGCGCGCCGACCAACTCAAATAAGGCAGGCCGCAGAATCAGCGGCAGCATCAATAGTTCGTAAATATCAAACGCGAAGCCAATCGCGGCGATTACGCAGATCAGCCACTGCACGGATGTCAGGCGGGGAGCAGGAGCGGAAGAGAGGTCGGCCATTAGGCTCTCCAGTCAGGCGGGAAGAATCGGCAAGGTGCGGTTCTAGAGTTTAGTCGCGCAGCCTTGCCTTCACAATAGAAGCGGATTTCGCGTGGGGTAGGCCTCTGGCCTGCCGCATATCCGAGTTGGCAATCTATTCTCAACCGTAGGCTGGAAGCCTCACACTGCCTCCTGCCCGACTTCGCCGGTACGGATACGAATCACCTCGCTCAACTGCGAAATGAAAATCTTGCCATCGCCGATCTTGCCGGTTTGGGCGGTCTTGAGAATGATGTCGGTCACCTTGGGAACATCCTCGTCGGAAGCCACCACGGCGATCTTCAGCTTGGGGACGAAATCGATCTTATACTCTGCCCCGCGATACATCTCGGTCTGCCCTTTTTGCCGACCGTAGCCGCGGACCTCGGTAATGGTCATCCCTTGAAAGCCCGCTTTGACCAAGGCGTTCTTGATGGCCTCGAGCATATTGTGGCGCACGATGGCTTCAATTTTCTTCATGGCGAGGCTCCTCAGATTTCCGTCGGGATTCATTTCGTCAGCTTGAATTCTAACGGTTTCATGCCTGCCGCGACATTGGCCGTCAGCCCGGACGTTGCCGCTTGCGAATAGCGCTCCGGGACGAGCCATGTTTCCTGGATGCCGCCCGGCTGGACGGAACCAGACAGCCCATCCTCGCTCACCACACCAGCGATTTCCTTTTTGGTGATCGTGACTTGATGCTCGCCGACAAGTGCGCCGTCGCCGGTCTCGAACGTCATCAGTTCAAACTCGCCAGCGGCGTTGGTGCTTCCTAAAGCCGGTCGCCCGCCAGCGGTGGGCACAAACATCACCGCCGCCCCTTCAATCGGATTGCCATCGACGAGCACGACGCCTGTGACCTTCGCCATGGGCGGCCGCGCCGGGCCACCGCAGCCGAGCAATGCGACAAACAAAAGAAGCAACGTTAAGGAGGTGATGGTTTTCATGGGATTATTGCAGGGAAGGCCTTGGTGGTTTCCATTCTTCAAGTTCTTCAATTTCTACCACGGCACATTGAACACTTTGCCATCGGCTTTCGAACCAAGATACTGATAGACCCACATATCCACCGTGTCGGTGATGAAATGCACCGAGCCATCGCCGAGGACAAACTGCGCGCCGCCGGTGTGCTGCGATTTAAACGCGAGTTCCGTATTCCAGTTGCAAGGGCGTTCGCAACCGACCGTGCTCGTCGATTTGCAGGAATCGTAGTTGATGGGCACCACCGTCGAGATCAAACCATTGCCGTTGTTCGATCGCGCCCAACCTTGCTGGATATGCACCGAGCAATCGCGGCGGACTTCGCCAAAGTAGATCGTGTTGGAGAGCCCATCGCGACAATCCCCCATCGTCGTGCAAACGCCCATACGGCTGAAAGGCCCGGCGTAGTTGTTGGGATCGTCGTAGGGAGCTAAACCAAAGTTATTGAAGCTGGCCCAACTCGAGCAACTGCAATTGCCGTTGTCGATATGCTTGGTCGAACCCTTCGACGCGGCGTAGTTATGAATCGCCAGGCCGTTCAGCAGGTTGCTGTTGTTATCGCTGGGACAGCGATAGGTGGGAATCATCGTGCCTGTGAGTAACTGACCGTTAGGAAGCGTTTGGCTATCGACCACCTGTTTGAAATCGAACGTGTTATAGAGATTTTGTTGCTCGATGTAAGGCAAAAGCTGAATCAAGATCGAGCCGCGATTCTGATTGCTATTGCCATACCAGAACGCCCCCGGCGGAAACGTCTTATGGGCATCGTGATATAAATGGAGCGCCAAGCCAAGTTGCTTGAGGTTATTGCTACACTGCATGCGTCGCGCCGCTTCGCGCGCCGACTGCACCGCCGGCAAGAGCAGCGCCACCAGGATGCCAATGATGGCGATTACCACCAGCAGTTCCACCAGCGTGAACCCGCGCTTGCTTGATCTATTCATCATTGCGCCAGAATCCCAGAAATTTGCCACCGAGTCGTCATTCGCGGAGCCGACAGCGACGATTGATGCCCTTAAGATTACCAGATTTCCCCATTTTTTTCCTGACAAAAATCGTATTCGTCGGGTCGCCATCGGCCATTTTGCCGCTATCATCCCCACGGGAGTATGGAATTGAACAGCCTTCCCCCTCCAACGCGAATCGTTTCTCTTCTCTCGAGCGCGACGGAAATGCTCTTCGGCATGGGCCTGGGCGATCAGGTGGTTGGGATCAGTCACGAATGCGACTGGCCAGCGGAAAGTTTGTCCCTGCCGCGCGTCACGCGCTCGCTCATCGATTCCTACGCCAACAGCAATGACATCGATCGTCAGGTTCACCAGCGTTTGGCCGCCGGGCTGCCGCTGTACGAAATCGATGTGCCATTGCTGACTCACTTGCGCCCCGATCTGATCATCACTCAGGCGCAATGCGACGTCTGCGCCATTCGCTATGAGGATGTGGTGGCGGTGGTGCGCGACACACTTCGTCAACCACACACTCCGATCCTCGCCTTGCAACCGCTCACGCTCGCCGACATCCTGCACGATGTGCTCCGCGTTGGCGAAGCGGCGCAATCGCTGTCTGCAGCGCAAGCCTTTCACGATCGCTTACTCGCCCGCGTGGAAATCGTCTCGCAACTTACGGCCAAGCTACCAACTGACCAACGTCCGCGCGTCGCGTGCGTCGAATGGACCGAGCCGCTCATGCTGGCAGGCAATTGGACGCCGCACTTGATCCAACTCGCTGGCGGAACATCGCTATTGGCTCGCGCGCATGAACATAGCGTCTATCACGCTTGGGATGAACTCGTCGCCGCCGATCCCGAAGTCATCATCATCGCCCCTTGCGGTTTCGATCTGACGCGCTCGCTACACGAAGCCCGCACGCTGACAGCGTGGCCACGCTGGGCGGACTTATCCGCCGTGCGGCAAGGTCGCGTGTTTGTGATCGATGGCAACGCTTACTTAAATCGAAGTGGGCCACGGATCGTCGAGACACTCGAGCTCCTGGCCCACGTGATTCAACCCGCTTTGTTCCCCAAAGTGGCCGACACCGCCCGCGTCGCAATGTGCCAGCTTGTGTTGTGAATCAAAGCGAAAAGGTCCGGCGCAGCGCGCCGAACCTTTTCAACTAACTAAACTTCATCGCTGACGGATCGTTTACTTTGCTTCCGCCGCCGGGGCTGCCGCCGAGGCGGGGCCGAGCAACTTCGCCAACATATCGCTGATGTCCTTGGCGTTTTGTGGGCCACTGCCGACACGCACGATGCGGACTTTGCCTTCTTGGTCGATCACTACAACGTGCGGAATGCCGCTGACAGCGTAGTAATCATCCATCTTGCCTTCCTTCTTTTGGATGGCGAAGCGATGGTGCAACTTGTGATGCTCGGCGAACTTCATCAGCATCTCGTTTTCTTTTTCCGCTGGAACCATTTCGGTCGAACGGGTGGCGCGACCAGCCGTATCGTCCCACGTCATGTTGTAGTAGCGAGTGAGACCGACAATCACGAGTCCCTTGTCGCCGTACTGTTCGTTCCATTCGATCAAGTGCGGGAAAGTGGCGATGCAAGGACCGCACCACACAGCCCAGAAGTCGAGCAACACAACCTTGCCTTTGAGATCGGCATCGGTCAGCGCCGCGCCATTGACCCAGGCTTCCACTTCCAGCGGCGCGGCATCTTTGCCGACGAGTTCCGCCAGTTTCTTGGCACCTTCAATTTGCCGCTCGATGCTGGCGAAGTTGCGCATCGATTGTTCGATCTGCGTCTTGATGGCCTCATCCTTGGTGCTCTCTTGCAGTTTGGTCAAGCGTTCCTTGCCTGCCTTGAGCGCGTCGCTGGCGGCGGCCGGTTCGCTACGAGCCTTCATCGACAGATCCATCATCAGCTTCTGGATGTATTTGCCGACGACGGCCGCATCGTCAGGCTTGGCGTCGAGTTCCTTTTCGATGTCCGCCAACGAGAGCTTCTGTACCGCTAGTTGATCGCCGAAGCGCTTGAGCTGCGTCTGCATGGCGGCAATGGTCGCCTTGGCGGTATCATCGGTCGGCTTGAGATCGGCGAGGGTCTTTTGCACTTCGGCAAATTTCTTTTCTGCTTCATCGGGCTTGGTTTGCGCCAAGCCAACGACTTCGCCCATCGCGGCTTGCAGATAGCTTTGGAGCGCCGCCCGATCGTCGGGGCTGGCCTTCAATTTTTCCGCCGCAGCCGCGATAGGATTATCCGCTTTGGGAGTATCCTGGGCCGCCAAAGGCGCGACCAACAGACCGAGTAACAAGGCGAACACGAATGACATACGCATGACCAGAGGCTCCGAGAAGGTGGGCATTCCTCGACTTGCCCCACGGCAGATCAGCACGGAATGTCTTCTCATTAGAAGGGTCGAAACCAGCGCTGACAAGGCGCGAGGAATTTTACGAAGGACGGGCAAAACCAAGCGCATCGCTGTGCGTTGCGCGACGGATAATCTCCCAGCTGACGGCATGTTGTTTGCCCCACCTTTGCGAAAACTAACAAGAGCGCAAGCGCGTTTGAAAATTTCGCACTTTTGTATCTAACATCAATCGGTAAATGCGTTTGCAATCAAGCAAGATGCGGAACAAGGGAGGTCTCCCCTCTCGTAAAATCGAAATCTTGCGCGGGATGGCGCCGTCACCACGAAGGCGGGCCAGAGTCGCTAGATCGCCCAGGTTAACATTGTCGCGGGGAAATAGATTCTCCCCGCATGCCATCCAAGATGGTATCAGTAAATTAGCATGTTGTCAAGATGTTAGTTATAATTTTTGACTAAATCTGGCAGTCTCTGGCTAGGCGGCGACACCCGCCATCCGGCGGCAGGCTTCCGCGCATTGCTCACAGGCGTCAGCACATGCCTGGCAATGATCCATCTTGTGTTGCCGACAGGTGCGTCCACAGGCGTCGCAAACATCGGCACAGACGCGACAGAGTTCCTCAGCGAATTGCGAGCCGCGGCTCATCCAGGCACTCGCCAGCCAACAGATCTCCGCGCAGTCGCGATCATGCCGAATGCACTCCGCCATTTTCGCCACGTCCTTTTCCCCCAAGCAGGCATTGGCGCAGTGTTCACATGCCTGAGCGCAAGCGACACAGGCTTCGATACAAGATTGATATTGTTCGTGCGACATGAGGTTTCTCCTAGACATGCGAGGGGTCCGCGCGCACCGCCTGTCGGCGCAACGCAGCAAGAATGGCCTGCAAACGATGTGCCTCGCGGCGATTCCGCCGAGATCGCCGGACTTGCTCCGCCAGGCGGACGACAATAGAGTCAACGTAGCGATCCGACTGGCCGTTGATCTCCCCAACTGAAAGCTGACGAACCATGTTCTCGACACGGTGGATAGCGTTTGCCTCAATCGCCATGGCGTTACTAGCAGCGCACCCCGCCCGGGCCCAGTACAAGGTCGTGGCTTACGTGCCGAATTGGGGAAACCTGACGCGACTGGCGGAGTCGATCGAGTACGACAAGCTGACGCATATCAACATCGCCTTTGAGAATCCGACCAACGACCAAGGGGAGTTGTCGTTTCATAAAGCCAACGACGCCTTGATCGCCACAGCGCATAAGCACAAAGTGCAAGTGCTGGTTTCGATCGGGGGCGGCGCGGCGGCGACCGATAAGACATTGCAACCGCGCTACTTCGCGCTGCTCAGCCCGCCCCAGCGCGCGGCGTTCGCCAAACGCCTGGCCGACTATGTTGACGAACACAAGTTCGATGGCCTGGATGTCGATCTGGAAGGCCCCTCCATCAACAAGGATTACGGCCCCTTCATCGCCGAATTGGCGGCACAACTCAAGCCGCACAAGAAGCTACTCACCGCCGCGCTCTCCCAAGGCTACGGCGGCAAGAATGTGCCGGACGCGACGTTTGAGCATTTCGATTTCATCAACATCATGGCGTACGATGGCGCTGGACCTTGGAATCCCAACGCGCCGGGTCAGCATTCGTCGCTCGACATGGCCAAGAAAAGTGTCGAGCATTGGCTGCAGCGCGGCCTGCCTAAATCGAAAGCCGTACTCGGTGTGCCGTTCTATGGCTATGGCTTTGGCGATGACTTTCGTCGTGGCGGCTACTCGTACTCGACGATCATCGCCAAGCATCCTGATGCCGACCAAAAGGACGAGGTCGGCAAAACCATTTGGTACAACGGCATTCCCACCATCCAGGCGAAGACGCGCTTGGTGATCGAGCAAGACCTTGGCGGCATCATGATCTGGTCGCTCGATCAAGACGCGCGCGGCGACAAGTCGCTGCTCAAAGCGATCCACGAGGCTTTGCATCCGAAATAGTATTCATCACGCTCCGCCGTGATGTCGCTGGACTTGCCATGCCACGGATACGCGCTGACCTGACCCTCGAAGGATTCTACTGGGAGCATCATTCCTGTGACATCACGACGAAGTCTGATGGATACTTTCAACCCACACTAACGGATCTTGCTCCTGCTGACTCGGCCAGATCGTGAGGGTGGGGAATTGCTGAGAAAGCACTTCCGCCAAAGCTTCTACGGCGAAGCGCTCGCTGGCGAAGTGACCGGGGAGCAAGAGGGCGATGTTATCGGCTTCCGCCTCGAGACACGTATGAAAGCTGGTCTCGCCGGTAACGAGCAAGTCGCAGCCTGCGCGGCGCGCTGGTTCCAGGAACGATCCCGCGCTGCCACAGGCGACCGCCACCGAGCGAATCGTCTGATCGCTGCTTCCCACTTGATGCAAACCTCTCACGCGCAAGAACGTCGCGACTTGCTGCGCGACATTCGCTAGCAATTGCGCCGTAGGCAAAGAACCAAAGCGACCGCTGCCGAGATTGTCAACGTCGCCGACGCGCGGCAGCAGGGGCTGAATGCTCGTCAATCCCAGCCCTTCCGCCAAACGTTGATTGATGCCTTGGCTCGCGGAATCAAAAGCCGTGTGCGGACTATGGATGGCGATGTTGGCGGCGAGCAACTGCAATAAAAGCCGCCCTGGCAGGCTCTCATTCGTGAGTCGTTTGAGAGGCCGAAATGGCAACGGATGATGCGTGACGATCAGATCGGCGCGCTGCTCGACCGCTTCCGCGGCGCTGGCCGGCGTGATCGTCAAGCATGTCATCACGCGCGTCACTTGTCGTCCGCGATCGCCGACGAGCAATCCGACATTGTCCCATTCTTCGGCCAAACGAGAGGGCGCGAAGGCTTCCAAAAACGAGCAGATTTCAGTAAGAGGTATCATGCCTGGGGATTATAGTCCATGGCCGCCAAGAGGCGAATCCCGCCGGGGAAAGTGCGCCGCCCCGTTTACTCTTGGGGTGCGATGCGATAGTTCAGCACGCGGTCGCCATTGATTTCTTCGGCGCGGAGGAGCAGCGTTTGGCCGAGTAGTTCTTCACCTTGCGGCAGAATGAAGGTGGCCGTGTGACGACCGCGCCCGAGATTCACCACCTGGATGCGCTCGCGACGCCGCCCCGGCGCGAAGAGCAAGCAGTTGAAGCTCACGAACTCATCGGTTTGATTGGTGAAGATTTGTTCGACGATCAAGTCGCCATTGTCGCTGAGCGCGCTGCTCGTGGTGATGAACAAATCATTGGCACCGACATGAATCGAGCGATACACACTAAACGCGTAGTCCGCATCGGCGGTAAGCTTCACGTCGAAACGTACCATCTGCGGGCCGCTCTGCGCATCGGCCTTGAGGCGAATGGCAAACGATTCATGCTTCTCCTCGTTGGCGGCCGCTTTGAAGTTGATCGTCAACGGCGTTGCTTCCCAATCGCTCGGAGCCTGCACACGCAACTCGCCCCCCACGCCTTGGCCAAAGGAGTTTTGAAACTTGTATTTGGCGATTTGATCGCGCCCCAGCACGCTAGGAATGTGCGTGGTTTCAAACTGAAAGCTGATTCGCCACAGTGCAACTGGCAAGCTCAATCCCGTGATGAAGGTCGGCAAAGGCCCCACTTCGAACGCTTGCGTCGTCTGGCCATCAAGCGTTTCTTCCTTCAGACTCGCGGCGCGGCCCCATAGATCGAGATGCTCGACACCTTCGCCGAGATAGAGCTTTTCTTTGGTCGGCTGATCGTTCCAAACCACCATCAGCGCTTCGTGGTCGCGACGGAAAAGATGATTCGTGCTGCCACCTGGGAGCGTGATGCTACCGATGTATTCCGCGCCGCTGAGCAGCTTGGCGGTGGTGCGCCAGGGCAAGAAGAGCGGGCCCGGCGCGCCAGCGTTTTCCAGCAAGCCGTGCTGCGGACTGAAGGGATCTTCCAGGAAGATGCCTTGCGCTCCTCCCATCTTGGCGGCGAGCATCCGCTCGACCAGATCCTTCGCGCGCTGTTCGAGAGGAAAGCGCGCCGTGGAGAGTGGTTCCAGTTTGAGCCAACATTGCGGCGCGCCGTTACCTCGATAACTCCCTTGCAGATAGGCGGTGATTTCGGCGGCGGTGAGATTCGGCTTTTCGGAATGCGAGAGGAACTCCCACGGCGCGCCTTGCGTCACAGGCGGTTCTTCAAACCACGGCCAGGCCATGCCGATCTTCACTTCCTGACCAAACTTCAAAAAATGCTGCTTCACTTCCGCCATCTTTTGCGACAGGTTGGGAAAGCCAACGAAGCTTTGATCGCTATCGGCTCCCAATTGCCACCAACGCACCTTCAGCGGCAACCGCGTCAGCACGGGTTCGATCGCCGGTTTCCACAAGGGTGCTTCGATAAAGGCGGTGGCAATCGGCAGGTCGTCGCCGCCGCCAAAGGTCTTGCGCACGCTCGGTGGCGGCGTATCGAGCACGCCGATCATTTGCACGTGATGCATGCCGACGCGATCGGAAAACCACGCCAGTCGATCGAGTCGCGAGGGGTCTTCCTCGCTGCACCACATCGGAAACTTCAGCCAATGTATGCCCGCCTGCGTGACCAGCGGCAAGAGATCTTGCAGCGCTAGATCATCGTCGCCGCGCAACAGCGACCAGCCGAATTCCCCTTCGCTCGTCGACGAAGGTAACGCTCGCAGCACGGCGATCGTCGTCACGCGCTCGAGTTGACTCTCCGCATTGCCCGGCATGACCGCGCGAATGCGATAGTAACCGTAACCGGGATTCGGCACCTTCCAGCGCGCTTGCCCGGCGAAGCCAGTCGCTTTGTCGGGATCGGCGTCGGCGTCCGTGGCTTGCGTGGAGATCAGCGGCATCGTCTCGGTGGCGATGTTCTTACCATCGATATCTTCCAGGCTAAACGTCACTTGCGGATTGGGTTGCAAGAGCCCGGAGACATCGCAGCGCAGGTCGATCGCTTCATCGGGCTGAAAGAGTTGGCTCTTGTTTTGGCAGCGCAACACGACGCGCGGCAGGCGGGCGAGTTTCACGCGACTGAACACCGCCGCCCCTTCGATATCCGACACGCCTGCGGCGCGCGGGCGGATATGCAAACCGACCATCACCGTCGCCGCCTTGCTGCTCGCTGGCAAGACGGGCCCGATTTGTTGCGTCGTCCAGGTTGCGAGATGCGTGCGGTGTTTCGATTCGTGCGTTTCGAGGAGCACCCCCTCGGCGTCAAAGAAGCTGAGCGACGTGTATGCCACATCATGCGATAAGCCTTCGGTGCGCAGGTCCGCCTCCAAGCGATAGCTAAAGAGCTGGGAAATCGGAATCGGCGGGCTATGGATCGCCGCCGCACCGCCATCGAGATCGATCCGCAAGGCATAGCGCTCCGGCTTGGCGGCATTTTTGGGCTCGCCGACAATCTTGGCCGAGACAAACTGCGGATAGCCGGGACCGCGCTGCCGCGTCCAATTATCGGGCCAGCCGTCGAAGTTGCGGTCGTACGCCTCGCCGAAATCACAGTCCAGCACGTCGACCGAGGCGAGCGCAGGCGTATCGCTCGATGCGTCAGAGGGTACTTCCGGCGGCGCGGCGAGAATTAGTAGTAACAGCCAGGCGTGCATGGGCGCGTTCCGCGGTTTAGTGGTAGGATGGATCGCCTTGATCCGTGGTCCTTCACCCGTTTATTGGCAAGGATGGTTTTGTGCTCGATATCAAAGTTGGCATTCAGCTTGCCAGCCTGAAACTTCCCCTGAAACAAGCTTTGCTTACCGCGGCGCGATTGGGAGCGCAAGCGGTCGAATTCGACGCGCGCGGCGAGATTAAACCGCAGGATCTCACCCGCACAGGCATTCGTCAGGTGCGGAAGATGCTGGAAGATCTGAATTTGCGGGTTTGCGCGGTCGGTTTTCGCACCCGTCGCGGCTACGACTTCCCCGACGATCTCGACCGCCGGATCGACGCCACCAAACAAGCCATGAAGATGGCGTTTGAACTTGGCGCGCCGGTGGTGGTGAACGCCGTCGGTCGCGTGCCGGAAGGAACCGACTCGCGCGAATGGAGTTTAATGCTGGAGTCGCTCGCGGATCTGGGACGGCATGGGCAGCACGTCGGCGCCACGCTCGCGGCGGAAACCGGCACCGAAAGTGGCGCGGAACTCAAACGCTTGATCGAAGCGCTCCCCACCGGTGCGCTGGGTGTGAATTTCGACCCCGGTAATCTGATCGTCAACGGCTACTCCGCCAGCGAAGCGGTCCGGGAACTGGGACAATATGTGTTGCATGTGCATGCCAAAGATGGCGTGCGCGATTTGGCGCAAGGACGCGGCGTGGAAGTGCCGCTGGGTCGCGGTTCGGCGGAATTTCCAGAACTTTTGGGTGTCCTTGAGGAGCAACAGTACCGCGGATACTTTACGATTGAACGTGACAACGCCGCCGATCCGGCTTACGAAATCGGCGAAGCAGTAAAGTTTTTGAGGAACATTTAGTTCACACCAACCCGCAGCGTCAGCGAGGCTTCCTACACTGACCCGAAGCGTTAGCGAGGCCTCCAGCGTTCCTCCCTCACGCTTCGGGTTCGTGTGACCTGCTCACGCCGCAGTTTGAAATCCACTCACCGGAGGCTACTAGCATGCTACGATTCGTTTTTACTTCCTGCCTGTTGTTTGGTCTCGCTAATATCACGCAGGCGCAAGACAAGCCAGCGGATCAAAAGCCGGCCCTGAACAAGCCCGCCGCCGCGCCCGACAAAGAAAAGCTCTTTAAGGATTTTGAACAGACACTCAGCGGCGCGAAGCTCGTGGGGCAGTTCACCATCCTCGGCAAGGACGACAAAGGACCGAAGAAGGAAGAGTACACGATCACCAGTGTCACGAAATTGCCTGATGGCGATTACTGGCTGTTCAAAGCCCGCATCAAGTATGGCGATAAGGACGTGACCGTGCCGCTGCCGATCGAAGTCAAATGGGCCGGCGACACGCCGGTCATCACGCTCACCGA
>JBGSHH010000785.1:0-3146 GCA_041752355.1 Pirellulaceae bacterium
GGCTCCGACGCTCCGCTTTATCACTTACCGTACGCCACGGTCGGCTTAATCGTCGTAAATCTGCTCTGGCATGGGATCTCGCCCCCCTATGAGCCGAGCGAGGCGGCCTTTGAGCAGTTCGTTCAGCATGTCGAGGAACAGCATGCCGATGATCCTCCGAATCCCTTCATCACCGAGCATGAAGTGGAGCAGATGTTCATTCAGGAATTGAACGAAGCCCCCGACGCGTTTAAATATCCCGATTGGCGAATGCTGCAATTCGGTCGGTTCAATCCGATTCAATGGATCACCGCCAATTTCATGCACGCCGATTGGATGCACGTCATTGGCAACATGATATTTCTCTGGGGCATGGGGATCATCATCGAAGGGAAACTCGGTTGGTGGCGATACTTGCTCGTCTACCTGCTGATCGGCACGGCGGGTTACGGCGCGGTGCAAATCCTGATGCTTGGCTGTGGATATGGAAACGCCTTGGGAGCGTCGCTGCCGATTTACGGCCTGATTGTATTGGCGATGCTCTGGGCACCAGTGAACGATTTGAATTGCCTGTTGTTCTTGGGGATGTTCTCTCGTTTTGTGGATGTGCCGATCTACCTGTTCGCGCTGGGCTACGTCCTGCTACAAGCGGTGGTGTTTTGCTTCAGCGGGATGAACATGGGGAGCGAGGCGTTGCATTTGGTAGGGGCGTTTGTGGCGCTGCCGATTGGCTATTACATGCTGAAACGAAAGCTCGTGGATTGCGAGGACTACGACGCCATCAGTGTTTGGTATGGGCGACATGAGTTGACCCGCGATGAACGGGCGCAACTCGACGAATCTTCCCCCGAGCACCAAAACAAAGTCGCCAATAAACGCGACGAGATGCTCGCGCAAGTCAAGGCAATCGTGCACGAACAGAAGAATCCAGTGCTTGCTTGGACGGCGCATGAACGGATGCGGCATCGCTTTTCCGACTGGCAAATGCCGCGCGAATTGTATCACGACATCATTCGCTTGTTTCACGAGAAGGGTCTGGGCGAGCAAGCGGAACCGGCCATGGTGGAATACCTCCGCAAATTCCCGCTAGAGCAAACCGTTGATGTGCGCTTGAAGCTAGCCGACATGATGATCCGCGGCGAACGCCCCCGGCAAGGGCTGCATTTGCTTTCGCGGTTGGACCTGCAAACTTTGTCGCCTAAACAGCAGCAAATCGTGCCACGGCTTATCGACCGAGCTGAACTCCGCAAGCGCGAAGTCGAGTTTGAAGGCTCGGTGGAAGAGTGTTAGTTTTTCGCGGGGTAAGCATCCTGCCTGCCATTTAGCAATGCCGTTGCCCTACCCTGCAGGAAACTGCCGACAGTATTCGTAGAGGGCCATGGCGGTGGCGTTGGCGACGTTGAACGAAAACGGCAGACCATACACGGGAATCTCCACAACGGCATCCAAAAGCACGAGCACATCGTCAGTCAAGCCTTGCCGTTCGTTGCCGATCACCAGCGCCGTCTTGCGTACGAAAGGATGCTCATACAGCAACGTCGAGTTGGTCGTCTGCTCCAGGCCGACCAATTAATAGCCTGCGTGCTTAAGTTCCTTCAGCACCGGCGGCAACGTGCGATGCATTTCCAACTCGATCGCTTCCGCCCCGTCGCGGGCGATCGTTTTGTCGATCTTCGCGTTTCCCGAGGCGATCACTTTTCGCACGCCGCAACAACTGGCAGTGCGAATGATGTTGGAGAGATTGATATTGCTCTTGAACGGGGCGCACACGACCAAGAGTTCGCGCGGCGCGGCTAATTCCGTCGGTGGCTTATGTCGCAGATGCTCGAATTTTTGCGGCACAACGGCGTTTTCAGAGGGAGGACTCGCCGTCTTTCTCATAACTGAGCACGAAATCCTCGAACCGGAATTGTCGCGCCTGGTCGGGTGACGCGGTGAAGATCATTTCCATGAACTGCTGAAATCGTTTCGGCAGAATGCGATAGAAATTGTGCTTGCCGTCGCGCCGCGATTCGATCAAGCCGGAAACCCGCAGCAGCGCTAAGTGATGGCTCACCGCCGGCTGGCTTTGTCCGAGCAAATCGCACAACGCGCGCACGTGAAGTTCGTCGGTTTGCATC
Organism: Pirellulaceae bacterium; assembly: GCA_041752355.1. Lineage (GTDB taxonomy): Bacteria > Planctomycetota > Planctomycetia > Pirellulales > Pirellulaceae > JAEZGD01. The sequence continues at coordinate 2,100 of JBGSHH010000785.1, forward strand.
AGGTAAAACAAGATCCGCAAGCGGGTCTCGTCGGAGAGCAGCTTGAACAGCTGCACCAGATCCTTGGCGGTGTTGTCGGCCAAGGGGGCGAGGGGACCGCTTGGTTCCCCGTCTTGCTTGGTGAACACATCGGTAACCTGTTCATTCATGACCGCGCTGGCCATAGGAGTTCCTCGTTTCTCGGGAGGAGTAGACGACATCGGTTATGGTCCCAACCGCGCAGGAGGTGATAATCGACGCCGTGCTGTTATCATCGTCATGCCAAATACCATTCCTGACAGTGGAGAGCTAAGTCGGGGCCGGCGCGAACCTAGCGCGCAAACACAAACCGAGCGCAACCGCTGCGCGATTGGATTCTCAGACGTCATGCTATCGATCAAAACGGAAGATGAGATTTGCCTCTACTCGTCGAACCAGCCCAGCCACAGAACGCAGCCTGATCGTTGCAGCCGTTCGACTTCTCTCTTCTCCCCCACATTGTAGACTCGCGAGGTGCGGTTTGAGAATAGGGACAAGGGAAAAATAACCGCCATTTTTTACTTAGGTTGCCTAAATACTTAGTAGCCGGCTGCTGTGGGAGGCGAATCGCTTCGCCGACTGGACCGCAATCTAACTCCTTGGCGAGAGGTTTCGCCGCCCGCATTTAGCCGATTCCCGTTCCACGCATTCCGCCAAGGTTGCCACAGGTTCTAGGCCCCTTTACGATGAGCGACGTGATGAAACTCTCGTGAGGGAACACTATGCCTCCTGCCTTTCGCAATCTCTTTCCATACATGTCGCTCGCCATGATCGCCTTGGCGGTTGTTTGGGCGATGTCGTTTGGCACGCTTCCCAAGGCTGATTTCACCTTTGCCAATGGCGATCAGGTGAAGACGATCGACGCCCACCGCGCCACTGGTGTGCCGGAGCATCGGGTCATTGATGGCCTCTTCGAGGGACTGCTACGTAGCATGCCGCTGGAAGTTCCCGGCGGACCAGCCAAGAATCTCGCGGAGAACGTGCCGCAGGTATTAGTCCCCGGCGTTGCTGAATTGCCTGAGATTTCGG
>JBGSHH010000786.1:0-6576 GCA_041752355.1 Pirellulaceae bacterium
CCACCACAGGCGCATGGCATACGACCAACGACCGTAGTGATAATAGGCCCACTCCGAGAAGCTCCCTTCACCACCAGGCGACGAAGGCAGGCCTTTGGACTCGCGCAGCTTTTGGTAGAGCCCAGCGATGTAATCTTGATAGGCGGCGTCGCTGGTGAGAATCGTCGTCCGGATGCGGTTTTTGTCTTTGCCTGCGTCTGCTTTCCAAGGTTGCAGCAAATTGTCCTCCGGCGTCATCGTCAGCACGACACCGATGTGGGGATGATCGAAACAGAAGTCGGCGATCGCGCGCGTTTCGAATTCCGAAACTTGATTCGGTCCCGCGCCAATTTTGAAGGCGGGATAGTTGAAAGTGAAATTGCGATTGAACGCCACGCCGTCGCCAGCATCCTCATTCCACTTCTCATCGCCATCATTATCGCGCCCTTCTGAAAGCAGGCGATACTTGCCGCGCTCGTTCTTGGTGGGCTCGGCTTTAATCATGACGCGCGGATCGTCGGGATGGGCGATATATTCGCCAGCGGGATCTTCAATCCGCATCATCGTGATCCAACCATCGCCATTGAGATCCTCCGGCGGATCTTCGCCTTGCTCGCCATCGCGATCGTCATCCGTCTTAGCGGCGTTTCCGCGCGGTTCGTGAAGCGGAACGGCATAACACTTGGCGGTCGCGTCGGGACTCGGATCGGGGATGAGGTAGATGGTGTGATCGGCTAGGAGTTGCTTGATCTTCTCATCGGTCGCCGACCTGGCAACGAGACTCTCCGCCAAACACAGCACCGCTTCGCGTCCCACCACGTGACCTGCCACCACATTGCCCACGATGAGCGTCGCCGGCCGTTGCTCCACATCGCCACTGCCGAGTGTGATGAGCGAGATTTCACGCCCTTTTAGTGTCTTGCCGAGACTGCTAATGTGGGCGACGTCGGATTCGTCGAGTTTCTTCAGACGCTCGGCGAGCGCGGCCTCATTGGCATAGCCTTCTAGCGCGGGATTGGCTGCTACCGGGGCGACGTTTGCCCACAACGACGTGAAAATAATCGCCAGCGCGACAACTCGAGGAGTGTGCAACATGATGTGAGTCGAGTACGAAATCGTGATAATTCAAGGCCACCAACTATACCTCATTTTCCGCCTGAGCGCGGCAAATTGCGTTTGGGGAATAACCAGCGCAACCGGATCCAGCCTTGGCGGCGGAAGTAATACAGCATAAACGTCGTGGTGGCGATCATCAGCCCCCAGATGCCCAAATAACCGTATTTCCAACCGAGTTCCGGCATGTTCCATGGGCTAGCCCGGTCAAAATTCATCCCATACACGCCGACGATGAACGTAATCGGGATAAAGATTGTGGAGACGATCGTGAGAACGCGCATTGTTTCGTTGATGCGGTTGCTGATTGCGGACATGTAGAAGTCGCGTAGATCCATCACCAGTTCACGATAGACTTCCACCAGATCAATCACTTGCACGACGTGATCGTAGACATCACGCAAGTACACCCGTGTGGCGTCGGAGATCATGGCGTGCGGCTCGCGCACGAGATTGCCAAATGCTTCGCGATGCGGCCAAATAGCGCGGCGGATCGTCAACAAATCTTGCTTCATCGCGCGCAGCGTCTCGAGCGAATGTTCGTCGGCATTGGAGATTACGGCGTCCTCCAAATCCTCCAAGCGATCGCTGAGTTGCTCGATGACGGGATAGTAACCGTCGATGGTGGCGTCGAGTATGGAATACGCGAGATAGTCAGCACCACTTTCCCGAATGCGGCCAATCCCTTGCCGCAATCGCTCGCGCACGGGACCGAGCGAATCGCCAGGGATGTCTTGAAACGTGACAATGAAATTCGTGCCAAGGAACATACTCAGTTGCTCGGACTGGCAGCGCTCGCCACCGTGTATCATCCGCACAACGATGAACAAGTGGCTGCCGTAGTCATCAACTTTAGGGCGCTGATGTTCGTTGACGACGTCCTCCAGTGCCAGATTGTGCGCGCCAAACAACTTCCCCACCGCCACGATCGTCTCCGCGTCTCCCAAGCCATCGACATTCAGCCAAACGACCGGATGCTTGCCCAACAGGTGGCCCACTTCCGCCACGCTGACATTCGTCCGTTCCAAGAACTGATCTTTGCCATAAGCGATGACGTGCAATACCGGCGCGGAGGCACACGGATCGACGGCGATCGTTCCCGGCGCGGCTCCCGGCTTCGTCCGGCGACTGATATCCGTGTGGCGATGATGTTTGCGGTGACGATGATTCTTGGACATGTCTTAACCCAGCTTGCTTGTGCGCACATGGCAAGCTGAATGGTACCTGCGGCGGCGCTCATTGTCTGCGCCGTAAGCCTACGTCAATCCCGGCGAGATTTGCTTAGCCCCCAAAACCAACGCCCAAATTGGAGCCAAGAGTCGTCAAGCCAATTCTAGTTCTTTGCTTGACGGGCAGCTTGCATCGCAAAGAATACCATCTCGTGTGATGTTACAATGCTGATGAGTTGGAATGGGCTGTCGCTTGTGGCTGGCTAGGCCGGGACGAGTGTTGCGGCGGTCGTTTTTGTATGCGAAACGAAATTCAATAGGCGCTATCAGCGACGTTAATATGCGAACGATACTGGCTCTCGTCGGTTGCTTGTCAATTCTATTTCCGGTTTACCAAATCGCGCTGGCCGCTCCGCCGGCGGTACAACTCGCGCGCGATGGAACGACCTTGCTCGTGGTGACAACGAGTCCCCAAGCGAGCGCTGGCGTCAAAGCATCGGCAAGCGATCTTGCGACGTACCTCGGTCGTATGAGCGGCAGCGAGTTTAAGGTGCAGGAAGGGGACGGCAGCCGAGGGATTGTTGTCGGTCAGCCGAAGGACTTCCGGAAGCTTCCCTTTGCGATCGAGTTCGACACCGGGCCGTTTGCGCGCGAAGACTATCTGCTTCGCTCCCATGGCGAAAGCCTTTACTTGCTCGGCGCATCCGATCTGGCTGTGTCGCATGCGGTATGGGACCTGCTGCACCGGCTCGGTTACCGGCAATTTTTTCCGGGCGAAACGTGGGAAATTGTGCCAAAGCTGCGTCAGATACAGATTGCCCTCGACGAGCGGGAAAGTCCTGCGTTTCATGCCCGGCGGATTTGGTACAACTGGGGCCTGTGGGGCTACAACAACGAGCCCTACCGACAGTGGTGCGAGCGCAATCGAGCCGTCAAAGGATTCGATCTCAATAGCGGCCACTCCTACGAAAGCATCATCGCGGCCAATCGAGCGGAGTTCGACAAACACCCCGAATACTACGCGTTAGTGCAAGGCGAACGTAAGCTGCGCCCCGATGTGAAGTTTTGCGTTGCCAACGACAACTTGCGCAAGTTGGTCGTCGCGCATGCGGTGCGTACGTTTCAGGCGAACCCACAACTCGACAGCATTTCGATGGATCCCAGCGATGGGGGCAATTGGTGCGAGTGCGAAGCGTGCGCGAAGGTCGGCAGCGTTAGCGATCGCGTGGTCACCTTGGCGAACGATGTGGCGGTGGGCATCAATGGGCTCGGGCTGGGTCCGAAGTATGTCGGCATGTACGCCTACAACAAACATTCGGCTCCTCCGTCGATCAAAGTGCATCCGAACGTCATTCCCAGTGCCACGACCGCGTTCATTGGCGGCGGCTTCACGTTTGACCAGGTCGTTCGCGGCTGGCAAGAGCAAGGGGCGACCATGGGTGTGTACGACTACCTAAGCGTCGTCGATTGGGATTGGAATCTTCCTCGCGGAGGGCGGGGCTCGCATCCCGCGCAGCTCGCGAAGTTCCTGCCCGACATCCATACGAAGGGAGTTCGCTTCTACGATGCGGAATCGGGCGATTGCTGGGGACCATGCGGTCTGGGCTATTACTTCGCGAGTCGCGTATTGTGGGATGTGCGCGAGGCGGACGAACTGGAGGCAATTGTCGAGGACTTTCTCGAAAAATCCTTTGCCGACGCCAAGGAGCCGATGCGAGAGTTCTATCGACTTATCAATCAAGACTCGCAGCGCCGGCCTCCGTCGGATTTGCTGGGTCGGATGTATCGCCAGCTTTCTGCCGCCCGACAAGCCACGACCGATACCAAGGTGCGGGAGCGAATCGACCATCTCACGCTCTACACGCGCCATGCGGAACTGTACTACGCCTTTGCCAATGGCAGCGGCTCGAAGGAGGATGTCGCCCGACACGCGTATCGCATGCGCAAAACCATGATGGTCCACAGTTACGGGCTCTGGAGCCGGCTCATCAACCAACAGGCGGCCCTAACGCCCAGCCATCCGCTCAAGAGCGAAGACCCTTTCAGCCAAGCTGACCTCGACCGCATTTTGGAGGAAGGAATCAAGAATCATCAACCGGTCGACCCCGGATTCGTCGGCATAGACTACAGCCGCAAGCTAGCGCCGGCCGCGGCACAGCTCAAACTGCCGAAGGTTCCGCTGGGGAGTTTCCCGACGAGCCCGCAGGATCATCAACAGTACTACATCTGGGTGCCGGAGAAAGCTGGCAGCGTCGACTTGGCGATCACCGTCGAAAAGAGGTGGGTCAATCGCCTGCCTAAGGTCAGCCTCTTCTCGCCGCAGGAGGTGACGCTGAACGCCGTGGCGTCGGATGAAAGCTACCAGCCGGACGGGCAGGAGCGGCTGATCAAACTGAAAACGCCGTATACCGGATTGCACCGTGTGGAAACTTTGGACGGCGGCGATATCACGCGAATCAAGTGGCCAGCGGGCATGCCGGTGACGATTGAATCCGGCATCGACTCGCCTGACGTCACCAGCCACTTCCGCGGTGCCTGGACGATGTACTTCTATGTGCCTAAGGGAACCAAACTTATTGGCGGCTGGGCTTCCCGGATTGCAAACTGGGCACCGCGAATATCGGGCACGCTCGTCGATCCCACAGGCAAAGCAGTCCTCGATTTTGCCCAAGTCGAAGAAGGTTGGTTCAAAGTGCCCGTCCCGCCTGGCCAGGATGGCAAGCTGTGGAAATTCGAAAACAGCCAAGGACAACGTCTGCTGATGACCGTGCCTCCCTTCCTCGCTCGCAGCGCTGAGGAACTGCTGCTGCCCGAAGAAGTACTCAACGAGGATCGAGAGTAATGCTCCATTACTCCGACTTACAGGGCTCGACACCATCCGCCAGACGGTAGCTGCGGCGGCGCTCATTGTCTGCGCCGCCGCGCAATACTCAAACTAACTCGCATGGCCATTGGTATGCGCCGCGTGGCCATTTTCCAGCGACGCCAAGGCGTCGCCGGCGAGGCGATCCGTCAACGTTTTGAGCGCGCCCAGTTCGGCAGATTCCGCCGGAACGAACCCCGTGCGCTCGGCGACCATCAGCTGCATGAGCATCCCGAACATCCCTTGCCCCATTGGCGGCGACGATGAATCACCCCCCGTGCCGCTGCCATCGCCGGTGACAAACACCCGCTCCGGCACCAGCGGCTGAGCGCTATGCGCCATTTCCTTTGCGCACAGCGACAGCGCATACAATCGCGGATCGCCATACGAGGCGATACGTCGCATCAGTACCGCCGCTTCCGCCAAGCCTTCTTGCAAAATACGCTGGCTTTCGCCACGACCGGCTAGAATCTTTTGCTGACTGTCGGCTTCGGCCAACACCAGTGTTTGTTCCGCCTCGTGGCGTGAGCGAGTCAGGCCCGCCTCCGACATCACAATGGTTTGCTGAGCATGCTTGCGCGCTTTTGCCAATTCCGCTTCACCTTGGCTTTCGGCAATTTGCGCTTGCACGCGAGCCTGCGTGAGTTGCGTCTGCATGTTGGCCTGCGCCTGCGCTTCGTTGAGCACTTGCAGTCGTTCCGCTGCGGCGCGCTGCCGATCGTAGGTTTCCAATTGCTCGATGGAAAGTTGCCGCACGCGGAGTTGTTCCAACAGGGTTTCAATCTTACCGCCTCCTTCGGCCGTGTCCGGTTTGCCGATCAACACATCGACACACTCGATATCGAATTCATGGAAGCGGCGACGGAGTTCCTGCCGCGCTTCGTCCTGAATCTTGTCGCGCTCGTGCAACAACTCCAACATCGTGTTCTTGTGCGCGATGTCGCGGAAGTAGGCCGAGAGGAGCGGATCGAGTGTTTGCGTAATCAACCGCTTCACGTCGCCAAAGCGCTGGATAACGCTCGGCGCACGCTGATAGTCGATATGCACCACCACCGATAGCGGCAGCGAAGGCTCATAGGCGTCGCGTGTGACCAGGTCGATTGAACGCAGGCCTTCGTCGTAGCGATGCGATTCGCTCTTGCCTGTGATCCAGTGCAGCACGAAGTTCGTCGTCGGCACCATCACGATGCTGCCGGCATAAGTATTGAACGCATACTTGCCTGGCCCTAGCGGACGTTGACAAACGCCGCGCTGTCCTTCGGCCACGAGTTCGCCGTGGCGAAACGATTCGCCGGAGAGGTCGCGACCCGCCTGACCGTAATAGCTGACAATCACACCGACATAGCCGATCGGCACGACCGTTTTGGGAATCAACTCCACGGTCGCATACCAGCGATTAATAAAGTAGGTGCCGTCGGTCAGCACTTGAAACTGACGCCCGCGCCGACCGCC